>JAGZAC010000142.1 GCA_018370615.1 Clostridiales bacterium | reverse complement strand
GGCGTTTTTCCCAATGGCTGGAATTTGTTTCCACTTTTTGGCTGAAGCGGCCTAAGCCTGGCATCCTGTCGTCTCCCCGGGGCAAAAGCCGGCCCGTCACGCGAAAGCAGCCGGGGGTCCTTTCCCATGCGCGGCCGGGATCTTTGCGCAAAACGCCTTTGCGGAACCGTCCCCCAGAATCTGACGCAGCTGAACTCCCGTTCGCCGTCAGCGCGGAACAGACCAGCCGGATCTGCGCTGACGACCCCATGAAAGCGCGAATGGTTTCTGAGCAAACGACCGGTGGATTTTCCGGAAAACAGGCGCTGATCCCCGACGGGGATGCCCGCCACGTCCGAGACACGTTTTGCTTTCTGTGGCCTTCAGCCATCCGGACACCGCCAGGCCGGGCCAAAAGAAAATCACCTCTGCGAAGCTGTTCGCAGAGGTGATTTCATGGAGCTGATAGCCAGATTCGAACTGGCGACCTCATCCTTACCAAGGATACCAAAGCCCTTGTCACATAAGGATTTCCGGCATTCCGCACAACAATTACAGACAACTTGGAGGCATATGTTCTGAAACGCTATTTCCTTGTCAGGATCAGCGAAAACCGTTTTCTGTTGCATTGGCTTTATTAGCGTATCGACTTTTGCTTTAGGGCGGAGGCTTACTCTTTAGGCGATACCCTTTATTCTTACATCTCCCTCCTTAGCAGTTTATCAGAAACGATAAGCCGTTTTGTTTCGTGGATTCCGGGTAATGAAAACAGCCTATTTGTCAAGCGAAAAATCGCAAAAAGGTGTTCGTCTATCGCACACCTATTGCTGCTACAATAAGGCCACAAGGTTGAGGGACACCAACGCAAAGCCTTGAATCGCAGGCAATGAAGGGAATGGTTTGATGGAAACTTCCGCCTCTGAAAATGGTATCCGCAAGATTGACCGCATCCACAAGAAGGTTCTGGTCACCAAGGACTTTCTGATTAAGGGAAGCCAGTATGGCACGGCTCAATTTGAACTGTATGAGAAGCTGAAAGAAACCTACCCCGGCTTTTCTATTGAGGTGGCAAAGCTGCGTCACAACACCGGCAAGCAGACCTATGCCAACCTGACCTACAAGCGGATGGAGGATTTCATGCAGGGGCATGAAACTGATCCGCAAAAGCTGCTTGAAGTGCAGGCTGAATATAGAGAGCTGCGGGAACTGCTCGCAGGAAAAAAAGGCGCATATGTGCAGGTCAAGAGGTGGTTTCTCGATAAGTACAAGGACGAACTGAAACGCATCCGCGACGAAGAAGAAAGCACCAAACACGCCCAGATAACCGCTCGTCTCATCTATACCCCTGCCGCGCAGTAACGGAAAGGAGCCATGATAATGACTAACAAGGAAATGATGCTTGCCGCCCTCAAGGATTCTGGTCATTTTATCGACCGTGAGAACAATGTGGTCTATGTGAGCCCAAAATTCAACCATGAGGCGGAAAAATTTGATACCGATGAGTGCAAGACGCTGGATGCCGTAATGAAGCGCTTCCCGCAGATGACCATCAGGGAGTATGTTCCCAAGCGCAAAGCCCGACTGACCTTTCAAGCCATGGAAGTGTTCATTTGCCAGATGCCCAACGCAGAAAAGAACTATGATGAGTTCATGCGGCTGCGCAAGACGGCCCCTGCGTCTCACCGCAATCCCTATAAGGCCGTATGTGATTGGTTTGAGAAGAAGTACCCCTATTATGGTAAATCCATCGTGTATAACGATGAGGGCAAGCAGGTGTGGAACATTGTGGAAGCATCCCGCCTTGCGAAGGAAGAACAGGCCCGGCGGGCGGCTGCGAATGAATGCAACGTGATTCCCATGCCTTCCGCGGCGGACAACGCCATCAGCGCATGATGGACGAAACGAATCCGCAAAGGGCAATATCTTTCCCCTTTCTGTATGGGTTTGTCCGATGGGACGGAAACAGCAATCCGCCAAAAGAAAAAAGGTGCCCGTGCCGACAAGCGGCACAGACACCCGGAATTTACCATTTTGGAACTGCGTGAGCCGAAGGCGAGCGGCAGTTCTTTTTTTGTAAAAAAGCGTTTGCCAAAAATGGGGGTATCTATAATATAGACACCCCTGTTTTTGGCAGTTTGTTTGGTTGTCAGTCAAGGGGTTGTGGGACCGGACCGCAAGATTCGGCCTTGGTAATGACGATATAGCGTCGGTTATTTTCACGGCCTTCGGTGATGGTAAAACCGTTGGCTTCCAATCGCTCGCGCAGGGTTTTGAATGCAAGCAGATGCCCTTTTGCATCTTTGAGGCCCAACTTCTCGCGCAATTCCTTCTTTTCTTGCTGGAAAAGCCGCTTATTCAGATATTCTTCCGGCACAATAATTTTGCCATTGTGGCAATCGTAGTAATATACGCTGTCCAAATCGCCTCGGTAACGTCCTCTTGCCTGTATGCGGTGAGTAGGATTGTTGGAATGAATAATCATGTAATCCATTTGGCCGTACAGGTTGATGCTGGTTTCACAACTGGCATTAAAGATAAGCAGATCGTATTCAGGGGGTACGGCCTCATTTTCCAGAATATATCTGCGGGCCTTAAACTGTTCCTCATTCATGGGATACTTCTCGTTGGCAGCGCTCCATATACAAATGGGCCTAAACCCGGCGTCGGAGGCGATTTTTTCATATTGCTTGATCTGCGAAATATGGCCTATATAGAGTGCGCCGCGCGTTCCTTTGGGTATCTGTGCTATAACCTGCTCTAGGCTGGCATAATATCTGATGTCGTGGTTTTGGTATTGTTTGAGACGACTGATATCAATGGGGACGGAGTAGGCAAACGAAAGGTCTTTTAGCTTTCCGGGCGTTGCAGTTATGCCTACAACAAGGGTTTGGCTGCTTCGGGCCACCTTGTAGATAGCATCTCTTGCGATACTTGTATAATTGGGTTCTTCACTCATTGCGGCAAAAGCAGGAAGATTATGCAGTTCATCGCAGATAATGAGCTCAAAATAATCGGCAAAAGCAGGGGTGTGAGATACCCACACGCCAAACTGTGCATAAGTGGTTACAACAATTTTTGTTGGATCACCTTCTTCTTCCGCAGGGAAAGACGCGTATTTTATGTCGTACTCATAAAAATAATATGGTCTGTTCAGCCGCTCGTTTTTGGCAAGCCGTTCAAAACCATTGCGCGTATCTATGAGGTATAGAGCCTTTTTCGGTGAAGAAGCCAGTTTTGAAATGACATTGATGGCGGCTGTTGTTTTACCGCACCCACAGGGCGCTTCGATAATATTTAGTTTCCTGCGCTTAAAATTGGCAGTATTTAATACATCTGCCAGGTATTGATTCTGACACATAAATAATGTCTCCTTTTTTATTTGATTTGTAATTTTTTATAATATAGAAGAGATAGATTTCTCTTTCATTACTATTATTATAACTCAAATTTTGATATTTTGCAAAAGTTAACTGCGCTAAAATTTACCATATAAATCTTTTAAGGGTAAATTTTGTTATGCTTGTCACACGTATGATACAGCCAAAGCGCGCGGACAAAGGGACTATCATTTCTTTATATACAGAACACTATAAAAAATACCCTCCCCCGGTGGGAAGGGCGAGCGGTTATTGTATTTCCTGCTCCAGCGTGTCAAATATCTCCGTGCTGAAAAATTCACCCAAGGTTATCTCCAGACCATCACAGAGTTTTTTCACCAGATTGACGGATACCTCCTTACGGTGGGGGTCAAGCATACTATACACGCTGGAAGGGGTCACGCCCGCGCGGTTCGCAAGTTCATTGGTACGAATGCCACGTTCTTTGCACAGATCGCGGAACCGTTGGGCCACGGCTTCCTTGACGGTCACAAAAATCACCTCAAAAAAGAGCATAGAAAAAAATATGCTTTTGCATGTACGCACTTGCGTATTTTTGGAAAGAAAGGTATAATGGGGAAGAAAATACGCACATGCGTAAAATAAGGGGGATGGAGAAATGAAACGGTTTTTAAGCTTCCTACTGATTTTTGCGTTATTGGTGATGGCGGTTCCACCAGCAACCTTTGCTGAAGAAGAGAGGCAAAGCGGTCTGTATACATACCGTGTGAGGGGAAATGGGACTCTGACGATAACAAAATTTGATTGGTACCAGAATAAAGGGGACATTTATATACCTAATATGATTGATGGATACACAGTAACCGAAATCGGCGCAGAGGCATTTTCGCGCGGCGATGAAGATTTGCTATGTCTTAATTCTACTGATCCTTTTTCACTGCATTTCGGCTTGATTCCACAGCCTGTAACGCTTACGTTGCCAGATACGATAACCACAATTGGCAATCTTGCATTCTTCAATACCCCAATCAAATCTATCATTATTCCTGAAAGTGTGGAGCAAATTGGTGCTGGTGCTTTTGCAGGTTGCGTTAACATAGAACGCTTTTCTGTCTCTGCCTCCAATAGTACGTTTACGACGATTGACGATGCGCTGTATAACAAAAAAACCAAAACCCTGATAGCCTATCCCATCAAAGAGCCATATGGGGGCATCCCGGATGGAATAGTAAAAATTGGCGATTATGCTTTTTTTGGCAAAGATTTCGACGGACGCTATTTTTTATATAAGATTCCTCAGTCTATTAGGGAGATCGGAGACTATGCGTATGCTTATTGCACAATACAAGTGAGCACCCATAATCTTGATTTGGAATACCTGCCAAACAATCTTGAAACCATCGGAAATTTCGCTTTTTATAACTATACCATAGATAGCAGATACGAACGTGAGTTTCGTATACCGGCTAGTGTTAAAAAAATCGGTGATTACGCATTTGCAAACTTCGAAAATGATGGTGAAAAAATAACCTTTGCTGAAAATGCGAAACTTGAGATTGGTGATAGTTGCTTCCTTTCCGCAGAAGCTTGCATCATCATGGAGAATATTGCTGAAGTTAGCGTAAAAGACTATGCATTTTCAAATGTGCGAAGCGAATATGATGATATCAAAATCCCGTTGGATAAATTAACGAATCTAAGTAAGGGTATTTTTTCTGGGACAGAATGGGTGAGGTTTGCACCTTGGGAAATACCAGGAAGATTTGAAGTAATTCCAGAACCGGCTTTTGAAGGAAGTAACTCCTTCAGATATACTATAGAATCAGGAATCAGAGAAATTGGCAAAAAGGCTTTTAGAGGCTGTAGTAAACTAGATGAATTAACATTACCTGATACCCTAGAAACGATTGAAGAAGAAGCATTTGCGGCTTGTCCGAGATTGAAAACTGCAACAATTCCAGAAACGGTCACTTTCATTGGTGATTCAGCCTTTGATAAAGATACTATCACACTTATAGTTGAAGAGGGGTCATATGCCGAAACATGG
>JAGZAC010000141.1 GCA_018370615.1 Clostridiales bacterium | reverse complement strand
GGACATTCTCAGTGCGCGTGTATCGACTGCCATTTGTCAGTACCCCATTACGCTTTCTTTTAAAGGATTACTGTCATAACCCGGGCGATATCTTTCTTTACATCCGCAATCTTGTGGGGGTTGTCAAGCTGATTGATTGCGTGCTGGAAGCGCAGATTGAACAGTTCCTTCTTCAGGTCCAACAGCTTGTTGCCCAGATCTGCATCCGACATTTTTCTCAGTTCTGTTGCTTTCACAGCTTATCCCTCCAGTTCCTTGTCAAGCTGCTCCTTGGTCGCAAAACGACACTTGATGGGGAGCTTGTGCATTGCAAGACGCATTGCTTCTCTTGCGATTTCCTCGGATACGCCGTCCATCTCAAACATCACGCGGCCCGGCTTTACCACGGCCACCCAATATTCAGGAGAACCTTTACCGGAACCCATTCGGGTTTCCGCCGGCTTCTCGGTGATGGGCTTATCGGGGAAAATCTTGATCCATACTTTACCGCCACGTTTGGTATAACGGGTCATCGCAATACGAGCTGCCTCAATCTGGTTGCTGGTGATCCATGCGGGCTCCAGAGCAATCAGACCGAAGGTGCCGTTGGTAATCCGATTGCCGCGGGTTGCGCGGCCCTTCATACGGCCTCTGTGTACACGTCTGTACTTTACTCTTTTCGGCATTAACATTATTTTGCGCCCCCTTCACTGTTATTTCTGGGGCCCTGACCCTGACGGAATCCCTGACCGCCTGCACGGCTGCCGGCTCCCTGTCTGCCGCCGTCCCGGCGCTGTCCGCCGCGACCATCCCGGCGGTCGCCCCGGCCTCGGCCTTCTCTGCGGCCGCGGCCGTCCCGGCGGTTGTTCTGCTGACGGCGCTCTTCCGATGCGCCGGTCTGCACTCTGGCAACCTCGGGGAGAACCTCGCCCTTATAGATCCAAACCTTTACGCCGATTTTACCGTAGGTGGTGTTGGCTTCCCAAAAGCCGTAGTCGATATCGGCACGCAGTGTCTGCAGGGGAATGGTACCCTCGTGATAGTGCTCGCTGCGGGCGATTTCTGCACCGCCCAGTCGGCCGGACACAGTGATTTTGATTCCCTTTGCGCCCATGCGCATGGTGCGGCCGATGGCCTGCTTCATGGCACGGCGGAAGCCGATACGGCGTTCCAGCTGGCTTGCGATGTTTTCTGCAACCAGCTGTGCGCTCATTTCCACCGGCTTTACAGCGATTACGTTTACAGATACGGCAGCGCCGGTCATCTTTTCCAGATCCACACGCAGCTTTTCAATCTCCGCACCGTCTCTGCCGATGATCATGCCGGGCTTTGCACAGTGAATGTACACCCGGATTTTGCCGGTGTTGTCCCGTTCGATCTCAATTCTCGGAATGCCGGCGTTCATGAGACGTTTCTTCAGATATTTTCTTACGTTGTAGTCGTTTACCAGAGTATCGCCGAACACTTCATCTTTGGCGTACCATCTGGAGTCCCAGTTTTTAATGACGCCCACGCGAAAGCCGTGGGGATTTACTTTCTGACCCATTGTCTCTTTCCCTCCTTCATTCCTTTTCTTTCACCGCGATGGTGATGTGACTGGTTCTTTTCAGAATTCTGTCTGCGCTTCCCTTGCCCCGGGGCATCATTCTTTTCAGTGTCATGCCGGGGCCGACGAAGCATTCGGACACATACAGTCTGTCTGTATCCATGCCGAAGTTGTTGTCTGCATCTGCCACGACCCGATCCAGCAGCTTAATGAGATGCTCGCTGGCAGCCTTCGGCGTATTTTTCAGAATACCCCGTGCCACCTTTACATCCTTGCCGCGGATGAGGTCCAAAACGACCTTGACCTTCCGGGGGGAGATGCGCACAAACTTCAGATAGGATCTTGCTTCTTTCGTCTGTTCCATTTCTACATTTCCTCCCTATTATTTCTTACCTGTGTTGGACGTTTTGGAGCCGGCGTGTCCCTTGAAGGTACGGGTGGGAGCAAACTCACCCAGCTTATGGCCCACCATGTCCTCCGTCACATATACGGGAATGTGCTTTCTTCCGTCGTGTACGGCAAAGGTGTGTCCAACAAATTCAGGGAATATGGTAGATGCTCTCGACCAGGTCTTCAGCACCTTTTTCTCACCCTTCTCATTCATAGCGCATACGCGGGCGTACAGCTTAGGTTCGACGAAGGGGGCTTTCTTTAAACTTCTGCTCATAAAACCTTACTCCTTCCTTACTTGCTGTTTCTGCGTTTCACGATGAACTTATCGGTAGTGTTCTTCTTTTTCCGGGTCTTATATCCCAGAGCAGGCTTACCCCAAGGGGTAACAGGGCCCGGACGGCCGATGGGAGAACGTCCTTCACCACCGCCGTGGGGGTGGTCGCAGGGGTTCATAACGGAACCGCGTACGGTAGGACGGATGCCCATGTGACGCTTACGGCCGGCTTTACCGATTTTCACGGTATCGTGCTCGATATTGCTCACCTGGCCGATGGTAGCCTTACAGTTCATACGGATATAGCGCACTTCGCCGGAAGGCAGACGCACCTGTGCCATGGAACCCTCTTTTGCCATAAGCTGTGCCTGTGTGCCGGCTGCGCGGACCAGCTGGCCGCCCTTGCCGGGGTACAGCTCGATGTTGTGGATAAAGGTACCAACAGGGATGTCGGCGATTGCCAGGGTATTGCCAGGCTTAATGTCTGCGCCGGCGCCGCTGTGGAGCACCATGCCGTCTGTAACGCCTACAGGGCAGAGCACATAGCTTTTCTTCCCTGCGTCGTCCTGTACCAGCGCGATATACGCACTGCGGTTGGGGTCGTATTCCACGCCGATGACTGTTGCCGGCTTGTCAGAGGCCCGTTTGAAGTCAATCACACGGTATTTCTGACGGTTTCCGCCGCCCTTATGGCGCACGGTGATGCGGCCGTAGCTGTTGCGGCCCGCATGCTTCTTCTTTACTTCCAGAAGACTTTTTTCCGGCGTCTTCTTTGTGATTTCCGCAAAGGAGGAAACCGACATGTTTCTTCTTGCCGGCGTGGTAGGTTTATACTTAATTGTAGGCATTTTCTACTCCTCCTCAGTTCATTCCCTCAAAGAACTCGATCGTCTTGGAGTCGGCGGTCAGGGTTACGATCGCCTTGGTCCACGCTGCGGTGTAACCGCTGCTGTAACGGAGTCTTTTGGGTTTTCTTTTCATATTCATTGTGTTTACAGCCTTCACCTTTACGCCGAAGAGCTCTTCCACTGCCTTTGCAATTTCCGGCTTCGTTGCGTTCGGATCCACTTTGAAGGTATACTTCTTACTGGAGATACCGTCCATAGCCTTTTCCGTGATGATCGGCTTCAAAATAATGTCCTGTGCTAGCTTCATTTCGCGTATACCTCCTCGATTTTCTCCACGGCGGCCTTGCTGGCTACCAGGGAATCGCAGTTCAGTATGTCGTATACGTTGATGGCGTTATACTGAGAAACCTTTACGCCCTCGATGTTCTGCAGGCTGGCGATTACCTTGCTGTCCACTTCGGGAAGCACTACAAGGGTTTTCTTTGCCGCACCGATGTCGGAAAGCATCTTCACCATCACTTTGGTCTTATACTCGCCGGCGGTAATCTGATCCACTACAATCATGTCGCTGCCAGCCACCTTGGAAGACAGTGCGCTGAAAAGCGCTGCCCGCCGTACCTTTTTATTCATGCTCACCCGATAGGAGCGGGGCTTGGGACCCAGGGCTACGCCGCCGTGTGTCCACTGGGGAGAACGGGTAGAACCCTGTCTTGCCCGGCCACTGCCCTTCTGTCTCCAGGGCTTCTTGCCGCCGCCGGATACTTCCGTGCGGGTCAGGGTGGACTGGGTACCCTGGCGCTGATTCAGCAGATACATTCTTACAGCAGAATGGAGGATGCTGGGGTTTACCTCGGCGCCAAATACTTTGTCAGACAGCTGCATTGTGCCTGCGTCGGCACCTGCCATATTTACTACTTTAATCTCTGGCATTTGTTCTTCCTCCTTCCCGCTTATGCTTTCACGCTGTCGCGGATGAACACGATGCCGCCCTTTGCGCCGGGAACAGCGCCCTTTACGGCAATCAGACCTTTTTCCGCGTCGATTTTCACAATTTCCAGATTCAGCACGGTGACCTGCTCGTTACCGTACTGTCCGGCCATCTTTTTATTCTTCATGACACGGGACGGAGTGGAACATGCGCCCATGGAACCTACCTGGCGGTGCACCGGTCCGGTACCGTGTGTCATTCTTAAAATGTGGTGGCCCCATCTCTTTACGGCGCCGGTATATCCGCGGCCCTTCGT
The DNA here is from genome assembly GCA_018370615.1 of Clostridiales bacterium. Taxonomy (GTDB): domain Bacteria; phylum Bacillota; class Clostridia; order Oscillospirales; family CAG-272; genus Avispirillum. Next base: position 1,102 of record JAGZAC010000141.1, on the reverse strand, counting down.
AATGCCGGTAATGTCGACTTTTTCGCCTGCGGCGAAGGTATCGACGGCCACTACGTCGCCCACGTTCATTTCCTCAGCGTTTTCGAGACGGAACTCTTTCAGGTGCCGTTTTGCAGGCACGTTTGCCTTTTTGAAGTGTCCGGCAAGGGGTTTTGTTACCAGCTTCTCCCGGATATCTTCATAACCAAGCTGTACTGCGCTGTAGCCATCGGTGGCCTGTGTCTTCTTCTGTACCACGAAGCACGGACCGGCATCGATCACCGTTACAGGGATCGCAGCGCCGTTTTCTGCGAAGATCTGGGTCATGCCCAGCTTCTTTCCAATGATTCCTTTTTTCATTTTTTCCTCCAAATAAGGTTATTGGTTGACGCCCTTCTTTTCGCGGCAGCCACGCCGCAGCCGCCAACATGACCTTTCCGCCATCAAGCAGTTTTTCTGCTCTGTACGGGGAAAATCGGCTGTTTTGCGAAGGCTTACTTTACTTCCTTCGCTTCAATTTCAACGCCTGCGGGAAGCTCGACCCCCAGAAGGGATTCCACAACCTTTGCGTCGGCGTTCTCAAGGACAATCAGTCTCTTGTGCGTGCGCTGCTCGAACTGCTCGCGGCTGTCCTTATACTTGTGTACTGCACGCAGGATGGTGATCACTTCCTTCTCTGTGGGAAGAGGAATCGGACCGGAAACCTGTGCGCCTGCTCTCTTTGCAACGTCCACGATTTTTGCTGCCGCGCTGTCCACCAGCGTGTGCTCATAGCTTTTGAGCCTGACCTTGATTTTTGTTGCCACTTGTTTGCCTCCTAAAATGAAATTGTTTACTTGCCGAGGCGACGAACACGCGCCCGGGCGTTTCCAGGACCTCCCGAAGGAAACCGGATCAAAAAGCCCCGTCGGCGGCGCAACCACAAATCCGCCACAGCTTTTCATCCGGACACAAATCCGCTTCCACCCTGAGGTGGAAAGGAGCTCCCCGCGTCGGCCTTACACACTTCAGCCGCCGCCTGCGCTCGCGTTCGCTTCGCCCGTTTTGAAAACGGACATACTCCACGAAAATTCCCCGCCCCCTGTAGCAAAAAGGGCGGCAACCTTTCGCTTCATCGCACATC
>JAGZAC010000140.1 GCA_018370615.1 Clostridiales bacterium | reverse complement strand
TGTCAGCGAAGCTGGCGGAGGGGTTGTTACAAAATGGAAACCCCCGCAAACGTGTACACAAAAATGCACACATTTGCGGGGAATCGTCCAATTGCACGACCCACCGTGCCGTGTAAAGTCTAATTAAGAAACCCTGCCCTAAGCAAGGTGGTGTCCTATGCCCGCACTTTGTGCTTCCAACATCCGTGACCGCCTGTCACATAAGGAGAGGCGGGCGGGAGGCCTGCATTCCCGTTTTGGGGTCGGACTCCATGAATCAACTGTGGGTTTAATTAAAAACTTTATCACAAACACCGCAGGCTGTCGTTATTACTCTTCCGTATCCTCGTCGACACCCTCATCGTAATCGATGTCGGCAAACTCGTCGTCGAAAATGTCGGCAATCCGGTCGAACTCCTCGTCGTCATCGATGGACACCAGAACATCCTCGCCGTCCTCATCTTTTTCGCCGCGCAAAACAATATATTCTGTCGCTTCTTTATCATCATCCGTGCAGGGAATGAGAGCGTAATATGTGACGTCATCCACCTCAACCGTGCCGATCAGCTCGTAATCGTCCTCGTTGCCTTCCTCATCGGTGAGCGTGAACACATCGCTCTCAAAAAGTTCGTCTGCCATGTTTAATCTCCTTTGTAGATAGAGTTTGCTTGCTACTATTATTCTATACATTCAAATCCTTTTTGTCAAGCATAAAATACAGCCGTTTTCCGACAACATAGGAAATCCCTGCCGCCACTCCAAAATTTGCTGCATTTTACTTTCTCTTGCGCCCCCCGCTTATGTTCAGTTCAAAATTGGATAAATCCAACTCTCCGGCAGATTCTGTCTGCTGTTTCTCCTCCCGAATTTTATTCAAAACGGGATTTTTATGCTCTTGATAGCGCTTTGCAAGGGCAAAGGCTCCCAAAGAAACGGCGCTCAGCAGCAAAACCTGGGAGATGGTCAGCCCCAGCATTTTGAATACGTTTTCCGTCTGCCGCGGCGCATATTCCGGATTGCCGCCGCCCCACAAAATCGTTGCCAGCGGAGCAGCGTAGGGATCCACCAAATAGCTGAATTTGGTGATTACAGACACGATGGGGGGAATAACGATTGCGACAAGCTGATCGCCAATCGGTCCCGCCATAGACTGTCTCTTTGTTTTCGCATTCATTCGCAGCCCGGCTTGGTACATAGCCACGGCCAGCACGACGCTGTGTACAATGATCGTAATCCAATAACGGGCCAGGTTTTCCAAAGCAAGATCGTGGATCCAAAGCCGCATGACCACCGTCACCGGACCAAATCCTACAAAGGACCATATTAATACAAAGCCAAAATAGGTGGGGATCCAAACAGACAAATAGGTATGATCGCGTTTCATCCTGTGCTCCTTTCGAGTAGTAAGGACGGAAGCTGAATAAACTTTCTCGCTGAGCCTTCCCAGTGCGGTGTTGCCTTGCGTAGGCAAGTCGGAAGAGTTGTAAAGGAAACAATCCCTCAGACTCCGCTTGCGCGGAGCCAGCTCCCTTTACACAAGGGAGCCTATATAAATGTTAGCCTCCCCTGTGCAAGGGGAGGTGCCGCTTCAGCGGCGGAGGGGTTGTGAAGGAAACAATCCCCCGCCGACTATCGTCGGCTGCCCCCTTTACACAAGGGGGCCTTTTTAGAGTTACAAGCCTCCCCCAAGGGAACCTGCGAATCCCCCAAGCCTCCCCTGTGCAAGGGGAGGTGCCGCTTTAGCGGCGGAGGGGTTGTCCTTCTTAACGACTTCTTTTTGAGCCCCTCGCATAAGTGTCCTTTGTATTTTCCAGGGAACGGATGCGATCCCGCAGATATGCCGCCTCCTCGAAACGCAGCTCCTTCGACGCCTTCTGCATTTCCTGGCGCAGCCGTCCGATCTCCTTTTCCATTTCCTGTTTTGTAAGGTGCTTTTTCTTTCCTTTTTTGGGAGCATCCTCCGCTGCGCTGATTTTGATGAGATCGTTGATCTGCTTTTTGATGGTCTGGGGCGTAATGCCGTGTTCTTCGTTGTACTTTTGCTGAATCTCCCGGCGGCGCTGGGTCTCGCTCATCGCCCGCTGGATGGATCCGGTGATGGTATCCGCATAGAGGATGACCTGGCCCCCCACATTTCGGGCGGCACGGCCGATAATCTGAATAAGTGAGGATTCGCTGCGCAAAAAGCCTTCCTTGTCCGCATCCAGCACCGCTACCAGAGTGACCTCCGGCAGGTCGATGCCTTCCCGCAGCAGGTTGATGCCCACCAGCACGTCAAACACACCCATGCGCAAATCCCGCAGCAGCTCGCTGCGCTCCATAGTATCCACATTGTGGTGGATGTATTTTACGCGGACCTCCTGGGCATCCAGATATTCGGTGAGGTCCTCCGCCATTTTTTTGGTAAGAGTAGTGACCAGCACCCGCTCCCCTTTTTCCACCCGCAGGCGGATTTCGCCCAGCACGTCGTCCACCTGGGTGGCCACAGGCCGCACCTCCACCTGGGGATCCAGCAGTCCTGTGGGCCGGATAATCTGCTCCACAATAGCCTGGGCGCGGGACCGCTCATATTCCGCCGGCGTGGCGGACACCATGATTACCTGATTTAGCTTGCTTTCAAATTCCGGAAAGTTCAGAGGACGGTTGTCATAGGCGGAGGGAAGACGGAAGCCGTAGTCCACCAGATTCTTTTTGCGGGCGTGATCTCCTCCGAACATGCCCCGCACCTGGGGAATCATCACATGGGACTCATCGATGAACATAAGATAGTCCTTTGGAAAATAATCCAGAAGGGTATAGGGCGTGGAGCCCGGCTCCCGTCCCGCCAGAATACGGGAATAGTTTTCAATCCCCGAGCAGGAACCGATCTCCCGCAGCATCTCCATATCGTACCGGGTACGCTCTTCAATCCGTTGAGCTTCCAAAAGCTTGCCCGCCTTTTCAAAATATGCCACCCGCTCCTCCAGCTCCTTTTCAATCTGGGCCAGCGCCGTTTCCATTTTATTGTGATCCACCGCATAGTGGTTGGCAGGATAAACGGCGGCATAGGTTAAGTTTTGCAGAATTTTTCCGGTGAGGGGGTCAAATTCCGATACCCGGTCAATTTCGTCGCCGAAAAATTCCACCCGGATCGCCTTTTCATTGGAATTGGAGGGGAATACCTCCAGGGTATCCCCCCGCATGCGGAAGGTGTTGCGGACGAAGTTCATATCGTTGCGGTTGTAGCTGGCCTCGATGAGCCGTCTGGCCAGGTCGTCCCGCTCCATCTGCATTCCGGGGCGAAGGGCCATTACCTGAGCTTTGTACTCCTCCGGGGGGCCCAGGGAGTAAATACAGGACACGCTGGATACGATAATGACATCCCGCCGCTCAAACAGAGCGCTGGTGGCGCTGTGGCGCAGCTTGTCGATTTCGTCATTGATAGAGGAATCTTTTTCGATATACATATCCTTGCCGGGAATATAGGCTTCCGGCTGGTAGTAGTCGTAGTAGGAGACGAAATATTCCACCGCATTGTGGGGGAAGAATTCCCGAAACTCGCTGCACAGCTGGGCGGCAAGGGTTTTGTTATGGGCCAGCACCAGGGTGGGCCGATTGACTCTGGCAATCACGTTGGCCATAGTGAAGGTTTTGCCGGACCCGGTAACTCCCATGAGCACCTGGTCACGCATCCCCTGCTCCAGTCCCCGAACCAAGCTGTCGATGGCCTGGGGCTGGTCGCCCGTAGGCTTGTAGGGAGAGACAAGTTCAAAGTGGTCCAAGGGGGCCGCCTCCTTTTTAGTGAATATTTGTTTCTGTAATTTTATCTTTAGTATACCACGCTGTATTATAAAAAGGAAGATAAATGAAAGCGTCCAGTTGCAGGGGATTTGACAACCCCTCCGACTCGCCTGCGGCGAGCCACCTCCCCTTACACAGGGGAGGCTAAAAGGCTCCCTTGTGTAAAGGGAGCTGGCGGCAAAGCCGCCTGAGGGATTGTCCCCCTCACTTCAGCATGGAAATCGCATCAGTGATTGTCTTTTCATAGGCTTCCTTGCCGTATTTGTCCACCTCGGTTTTGTTCTTTTCTCCGTGGGTGAGGCAGCCGGCACCGCCGATACATCCGCCGATGCATGCCATTCCCTCAATAAAGTTCGCATCCAACAGATTTTTGCTCTTCTTCATCAACGCCGTCCGGCATGCCTCGATTCCGTCGCAGGAAACAGCCTTCAGCTGGAAGTCCTCCACTCCCCGTTCCTTCAGACCCTCAGCCACTGCGTCGGCCAGTCCGCCGCATCTGGCGAAGATTCTGCCGAAGTAGGAGGCGTTGTCCAGCACGCCTTCAGAAAGCTGCGTGATGTCGATGTCCCTGCTGTCAAACAGCGCCTGCAGCTCCTCAAAGGTCATGGCCACATCCACATAGGGCCGTACCGACTCCTTCTGCACCTCCGCCTTTTTTGCGGTGCAGGGGCCGATAAAGATGATTTTGCAGGGTTCCTCGTGCTCCTTGATATATTTTGCAATGGTCGCCATAGGGGAAAGGTTGTGGGATATGAATTCCTTCAGATCCGGGAAAAATTTCTCGATATAATCCACAAAGGCGGGGCAGCAGGAGCTGGTGAGAAATCCCTTTTCCGCCAGCTCCCCGGATTCATTCCAAGCTACCATGTCTGCGCCCAGCGCCGCTTCTATCACAGTGTGAAATCCAAGCTCTTTCAGTCCGGTGATTACCTGTCCCAGCTTCGCATACCGGAACTGGCTGGAGATGGAAGGCGCCACTACGGCGTATACCTTATATTTTTTATTATTTTCACTTTTTTTGATAATATCGATTACGTCCAAAATATAAGATTTATCCATGATGGCGCCGAAGGGACACTGGTACACACAGGCGCCGCAGGCGATGCATTTGTCGTTGTTGATGGCCGCCGCTTTGTTTTCGTTCATGTAAATCGCCTTGATTTTGCAGGCGTTCTCACAGGGGCGCTTGCGGTTGATGATAGCCGTATAAGGGCACACCTTTGCGCAGGCACCGCAGTCTACGCACTTGGACTTATCGATATGGGCCACATGCTGGTGGTCAAAGGAGATGGCGCCTCTGGGGCACACATCCTCGCACCGGTGGGCAAGACAGCCCCGGCAGGAGTTGGTGACCTCGTATCCACCCATGGGGCATTCGTCGCAGGCTGTTTCGATGACCTCGATTACATTGGGGTTTTCCTTGTCCCCGCCCATAGCCAGCTTCACCCGGTCGCCCAAAATGGCCCGTTCCTTATAAACGCAGCAGCGCATGGTGGGGGTGTTTCCGGGGACGATTTTCTTCGGGATTTCCAGCAAATTGTCCAGGAGCGTATCGTCCAAGGCTTCCTTTGCCACTTCCCTGAGTACTTTATATTTTAGATGTTGTACTTTCGTATCAAATTTTCTCATAGA
>JAGZAC010000139.1 GCA_018370615.1 Clostridiales bacterium | reverse complement strand
CTCACTTTCGCCCAATGTAGCCGCATAATCCTTGATGCTGTTGTCCACAGATGTTTCCCCGAACATTGCCCGCTCGATATCCCAGCACAATTCAAAAACTTTCTCAAATCGCAGAGCAGGCTCCGTTTCGGCAATGATTCGGGTCAAGGCTTTTTGAACGGCGCGATAATCGGTTATTTCCCTTCCGAACAACGTGTCAATCGAAACATTGAAAAAATCTGCAATTTTCGGTAACAGCTCTGTATCGGGAACACCGCCGTTTTCCCATTTGGATACAGCTTGTGCCGAGATGCCAACAGCCTTCGCGATTTCCTCTTGTGTTATGTTCATATCCTTACGCAATTTTGCAATCACTTTTCCGATGGATTCAACATACATATTTTTCACTTCCTACAGTTTCAATGAATTTATGAAAGCTTTCATGGCTATATTGTATTGCAATTTTAGGTTGATTTCAATAGAGGAAATATTGGAAAGGACAAATGCTGGTTGTGTTTCTACGGAAAACGAAACAAAAGTGAATCAAGTGCTTGGGTTCCCGGAAGCGATTGCATATTCCGGCAGCGGCTGATTTTGCAGCATGTGGGTAAAATCGGCTGGGGAAATGTTTTCCTTTACAACCCCTCCGTCGCCTGCGGCGACACCTCCCCTTGCACAGGGGAGGCTTTTGTTGGGAGGGGCTTGCCGTGATGTCTTCCCTTGCGCAGGGGAGGCTTTTGTTGGGAGGGGCTTGCCGTGCCGTCTTGCTTTACACAGGGGAGACTTTTGTTGGGAGGAGCTTACCGTGATGTCTTCCCTTGCGCAGGGGAGGCTTTTGTTGGGAGGGGCTTGCCGTGACGCCTTGCTTTACACAGGGGAGACTTTTGTTGGGAGGGGCTTGCCGTGCCGCTTTTCTTTGCACAGGGGAGGCTTTTGTTAGGAGGGCTTGCCGTGATGTCTTGCTTTACACAGGGGAGGAGAGCCTGCTGCGGAGAACTTCCTCAGCAACTGCATAACAACTTCCATACTGAGAAAGCTGCTGCGCAAGTTATTTTCCGTTCTTTATGAACTTCCCTGGGAGAGTGTTGACAGCGGTCCTACGTAAACTTAATAATGCCTCCCCTGTGTAAGGGGAGGTGCCACTTTAGCGGCGGAGGGGTTGTCGTGTACCCCACAAATTCCCGCTTTCCACCTCCATAGGGGAATATAGGTAAATAGATATGCCTTATGCAAAAATCGGGAGGCTTTTTAGAGCCCCCCGATTTGTTTTCAAGTTTGCCTGCCCGTTTTTTATCTGTCGCTAAATTTTTAAATCTACCAGAAAATCCTCGACAACCTCCGGCAGGTGAATGGAAGAAAGAGAAATACGGTTACAAAGCGCTACCAGCTTCTCCAGAGCATTTTTATTGCAGGTTATGTTTTTTATGGTCATTTGTTTGCTTTGAATTCCATAAGCAGTGTATGAAACTCCCTCGCAGAAAAAAGTCTCTTCTGTCAGCTGATACATAGTTCTCTCCATCCTAGTTATGCAAAAATAAATAGCCTGCAGACAAAAGCTGCAGGTCCCTCAATAAACAGTAACGCATAAAGAAACAAAGCGTATTTTTGCGGCTTGCCGCAACTGGCGTTGTTATCCAAAGACGAAATCCCTGTAGCTTTGCATCGCCATTTTCAGCGGCTTTGCTAGTATTATTTTTGTCACTTTATCATATTTGGAAGAGCTTGTCAATAGAATTTTTGAATTTTGTTATAAAAGAATATAAAACAAAAAAGATCCTGCTACTGCAGGATCTTTTTATTATTTCGCAGAGTGAATGCCTCTACGATTTGCGTCCCATCAAGGTAGTGCAAACAATGCTAATTTATCATAACATAGAACAAAAAGAATTGCAAGTAGTTTTTGGAATTTTATGCTATTTTTTTACTAAACTGCATAAGGAATACCGCAAATCTGCTTAAAAAATGCTTCATGTTCTCTGTCTGGGTTTGTTTCGCCGTCTGTATTTGCCGTCAATTTGTGGTAGAGAGAAATTTGTTGTTTTGAAAGGAGAGCGAGTATCATGTCAAGAAGAGGAGAAAACATCTATAAACGCAGGGACGGGCGTTGGGAGGGCCGGTACATCCGAGAATACGATTTCGCCGGGAAAGCGCGGCTGGGATATGTTTACGGAAGGACGTACCGGGAAGTCAAAGAAAAATTGTGTGCTGTCAAGGCAGCGCCGTCCTCCGGCAGGTCCGCCGGTAAGACGTTTTCCAGTTATTGCGAGGAGTGGCTGACGCTACGCAGAAGCTGCATACGGGAATCCACCTATGTGAAATATTACGGAATCGTGTGCAATCATTTGAAACCGGCCATGGGAAAGCTGCCGCTGCAGTGTATAAACACGCTGCTATTGGAGGAATTCAGCTACAAATTGCTCAAGGAAAAGAAGCTGTCTGTCAAAACCGTAAAGGATATACTTATCGTACTGCAGTCTGTCCTTCAGTATATCTCCAAACAAACTGGCGGCTGCCTTTCAGATGTGGAGGTGATTTACCCGAAAGAATCAAAAAAAGAAATACGTGTTTTGTCCCCTGAGGAGCAGGCGCGGCTGATAGCCTATCTTACTGCAGATATTGATTCGGTAAAATTCGGAATTCTACTGGCGCTTTTAACGGGTATGCGCATCGGTGAAGTTTGCGCGCTGCGCTGGGGAGAAATTTGCCTGGAACCAGGGGAAATCCGTGTCACTGCAACACTGCAGCGGCTGCAGATTCCAGGCACTTTTGGAGAAAGAAAGACAAGGGTAGTTGTGGGAGACGCAAAAAGCTACGCTTCCTGCCGAAAAATTCCCTTGACGGGTGCCGCGCTGCAGCTGTGCAGGAATATGCAGGTGGGAAATCCAGACGCATTTGTATTGACCGGTCGGCCCGACCGGTATATGGAGCCCCGCGCGCTGCAGTACCGCCTGCGAAAATATACACAAGGCTGCGGCCTGTCGGATGTGCACTTTCATTCTCTGCGCCACACGTTTGCCACACGATGTGTGGAGGTGGGATTTGAAATCAAATCCCTGTCTGAAATTCTCGGCCATGCCAGCGCAAAGATTACTTTGGACCGATATGTTCATTCTTCTATGGAACTAAAACGCAAAAATATGCAGAAGCTGTCGGCGGTAGGCATGTAGCTTGGTTGGATTTGTTCCATCAATGTTATAGTGTCGGATAAAGGCGAAAAAATAACACTTGCAATGTAAATGTAACTATGCTACAATGTAACTGGTGGAAAAGAAAAATTATACAGCTTTTCCATCGCAGAGGCATTCACTCTGCGATATGGCTGTAAAATTTCGCCGAAAGTTAAGCTTGTTTGAAAAACAGTGTTTGCATAATCATAACATTCCCATTTTAATCTGTTTTATGAATAACGCAAGGGGGCACATAGATGGAAGTACAGCGGAAAAAGGACGGGACGAAAGCTGCTATCATTATATTGGCAGTCCTTCTGGGGGTCAGTGTCATCGCGCTTGCCAGTCTGCTGCTTTATAATTATTTTGCGAAAGCAGACCCTGCCACGGTCACTGTCCCGAACAATATCATCGCTTCAGAGGAAGACACCACTGCAGATTTGACGGAGAATGCTTCAAGTCTCGCGGCGCAGAATGCAGCGCCCGCCTCCTCCGCATCCGGTGCGGGAGGGGAGGAGACAAAAGCTCAGCTGCTGCAGCTTTACAGCGGGCATGCCGACGATAACGTCCCCTTTGCGGCGGACAACCTTCTTCCGGGAGACAGCGTCACACAGTATTATGCGGTGCAGATGCATCATACAGACGACCTGACTTTGCTTTTCCGCACAGATGTGACGGAGGAAACGAAGGATCTGGGAAATGTGCTGCACATTCGGGTGAGAAATCTGGAAACCGGCGCTGTGCTTTGTGACGGCATGTTTGCGGAAATAGATGGAAGAGAAGTTTCCGAAGCGTTTGCTGTCGATGGAGCTGCGGAAAGTATTGCATATTACGAGGTTACCGTGTCCATGGATACGTCCGTGGGCAATGCGTACCAGGCGGCGCGTCTGCTGGCAGATTTTCACTGGTACGCCGCGGAGGAGGAAAGCCTCACCGATGCACCGCAGACGGGCGACAACCTCATGCTCCTTTTGTGGGTTGTCATTGCAGTGTCGGCGATTTTGCTGATTTTGCTTGTGCTGTACAGACGCAGAAGGGAGGACAAAGTCAATGACCGGTAAGAAATCTGCGAAAAGACGGCTGACTGGCGGGATTGCCGCCATTGCTGTCCTTGCGCTCTGCCTGTGCATAACAACGCTGGCGCTGGTGTATTCCATGGTGTCAGTAGAGGGCAACTTGTTTCAGACGGGACGTATTGAAATCAATCTCAACGACGGAAATCCAGTGATTGAAGAAGATGAATTTCTTTTCGAGCCGGGTGCGACGGTGGAGAAAAACTTTTTCATAGAAAATACCGGCACTTGGGACGTTTATTACAAAGTGTATATGGAAAATCTGGAGGGAGGACTGGCAGATGTGCTGGAGGTATCCCTTCGGGATGGAGATACTGTTTTATTCAGTGGAACGGCTGCTGATTTTACAAAGGAGAATGCAGTCGCTGCCCTGGGGAGCCTTAAGCTGGGAGAACGTCGGGAGTTGACAATTTCCTTTCATTTTCCCGAAAATGCAGGCAATAGTACCCAGAATTTGTATCTCTCATTTGATCTGCGCGCCGACGCGGTGCAGACAAAGAATAACCCTGACAGGTTGTTTGAATAAACGGCATGGAGAGGGAAATGCAGTAAGTTGGTGCGTTTTCCCCCAATTCTCCCGTGCGGGGGAGGAGAACAATCCCTCAGTCGACTACGTCGACAGCTCCCTTTACACAAGGGAGCCTTAAAGATAAAAATTGTATCGACATGCCCCCGGAGGATGCTACGCATCTCCCCACAAGGGAGCCACCTAAGTTAAGCCTCCCCTGTGTGGGGCGGCTGGCGGTAGGGTCTCTTTAATGAGAGCCTACCCTGCGTGTGAGGCGGCCGGCTCAGGTTCTCCTTAACAAAAGCCTCCCCTGTGTAAGGGGAGGTGCCGCAACAAAGTTGCGGCGGAGGGGTTGTCTAATACAGACCAATATGCATTGAAGATAAAGGAGGAACCAATTATGGAACCTGCACAAATGGTAATAATTTCCACCGGGGGGGGGCAGTAAACTCCCGGTATTGGGCAGTTTAACGAACCGCCTCAGGAAATTTTACATAAACAAATAGGCACACTCCGATTAACGGCATTCCGGAGTGTACCTGACCCGGAAATGCCGAAAAATAAAAAAAGGAGTGTATCAAAAGAATGACAAAGTGCAAAAGCACAAAGCGTGCACTGCTGTCCAGTATACTGGCGATGGTGCTGTGCGTGGCAATGCTTGTCGGC
>JAGZAC010000138.1 GCA_018370615.1 Clostridiales bacterium | reverse complement strand
TCTGCGCCGTCTCCCTGCTGGCGGGGCCACTCTGCTGAAACGTGCCCCCGCCGTTTTGTGCCGTGTTTCCTGGTTCGCCAGGGGGCGGCGCGGCGGGGGGAGGCTGCTCCGTCCCACCGCCGTTTCCCATAAGGGATTGGGCCATTTTCATGATCTGGTCCATGGCCTCCGGGTTGGAGAGGAGACTATTCAGCTTGTCGTCAAACTCCGCCATGAGGCCGGACCTCCCTCCTTATTTCTGGAGCCGCTGGCTGACGCGTTCCATCAAAGCCGCGCCCTCCGGGCTTTGGGCCACCCGCCCCACCAGCTCCGCCATGACGTTCGTATCCCCCCGCATGGCAGCCTGCATGGCCCGCTGAAGCCCCGCGCCGTTGTCCGGCCGAGTCAGCGCCTGCATGAGCGCCTGCCCATCGCGGGACTGCATAAGCTGCCGAAGGGCGGCGGGATCGGCCTTCAGCTGGTCCATCATCCGTTTGGCGTTTTCATCCATGGCTGTGTCCTCCCATGCTCTCAGTCTCAGACCAGTATATGAACGGCGCGAAAAAAATGTGCCTGCGAAAATCGCAGACACATTTTTACATCATTTCAGCTTTTTCCCCTGAGCGCAGTCCGCTTTTAAGGGGCAATCCTCACATTGGGGGGAGCGGGCGGTGCACACATCCCGGCCGAAAAGCACCATCCGGTGGCAGAAAGGCCCGGATTCTGCCGGGGGGATGGCCTTGCGAAGCTGCTGCTCCACCTTCACCGGGTCCTTGGACCCGTCGGTGATGCCCAGCCGCCCGGTGATGCGGATACAGTGGGTGTCGCACACATAGGAGGGCTGGCCGTACACGTCCCCCAGGATCAGATTGGCGGTTTTCCGGCCCACGCCGGGGAGGGAGGTGAGATCCTCCATATTGTCCGGCACCTTCCCGCCGAACCGCTCCAAAAGCTCCTGGTCAGAAATGAGGAAATCTCCCATTCCATCAAAGCTTCCGCCGACAGTCCCCACTCTGGAGCCTGCAAGACTGGCCGCGCCGGCTGCAATCTGCGCCAGCCGTCCGGCACGCCCTACCACGTCCGACTGAGGATGCGGCCCTGCCGCAATGGCATAAGGCTTTCCTCTCCTGCGCAGCATATTGGTCATATCCATAACGCCGTGAATTCCATGATTGATATTCACTTCATCCGGCGACTGAGTAGGTCCAAAGTCAAAGGTTTCCGTTGTATCCAATACCACAATCGGCAGTTTTGTTTTGGAAAGCACATCGATGGATTCCAAAGATGGAGAATACGCCGCATGCCATGTGACAATGCAGTCTGCGCCTTCTTTTTCAAACATGGCGACCGCTGCTGCAAATTCTTCCTTTACCCGGCAAAAGGCGGTGCGCAGAACGGAAAATCCATCTTTTTCAAATTCCGCTGCCAGATTTTCATAAAATGGCTCCAGCCTCTCCCGAATGGTCAGGCCACAGTCATCATACAGCTTGATGTACAGCGGCAGAAAACCGATTTTACACTTATTCATATGCATATTATCCTTCATTTATCAAAAGTCAACGTGGAACAATCTTGCTGCATTGCCACATAAAATATCCTCTACGTCTGTTCTGGTCAAGTGAAGTTCCTCTGCACACCGCTTGAATGCGCGCAGTTCTTCATACATAAAGGTAGTCATATGTTCCGTATCATCTGTTTCCTGCATATGGGGATCCCCGGATACGTCTCCGTATGCCCCGCGAGGCACCACATTTACGTATCGTCCATCCTTGCAAATCCGATACATGCGCATTTTCGTAATAGGCATATCAGAGCCGAACATCAGCCGCTTTGTCCCCACCGCTTCAATGCACTTCACCATAGCAAGGGTCAGTGTGTTTGCGGTAAAATCAAACAGCATGTTTTTGGTGTTTTTCAAAACGGAAAACGCATCTCCGATGTCGTCGGGAACATATGCGCGACCAATATGGGCGATAATCACCTTCGCTCTGGGATACTTCTCTTCAATCTCCATCATCTGCGCCAGATTTACGGGATCCCGCAGACGCAGAGCCCGGGGAATATGGAGCATAATCGCCCCGCCCAGTTCATCCATCACCTGCAGATGCGCATGAGGCAGGAAATCGAAAATCCGCACTTCCCCTGCCGGAATATAGGAGGGAGAGTTGTTGAGATACGGCTTAATACCGCAAAACCCACTTGCCATGGCCGCCCGAATTTCTTCTGGAGGCGTATCCCAGTTGGTACAGTACAGGGCAGGCAGATTCTTCTCCTTCGCGCAGGAAAGCACGTAGGGGTTTACCTCATCCAATTTGCAGGTGGGCATTCCCATAATCACCGCTTTCACAGTCTTTCCCGGGAACATCTGCAAAAAAGATTGCTCCATGTCCTCAATGGTCAAATCAGGAGCAACCATGTGGGGCCAGTTGACACACCCCTTCCGGTTTTCCGGGCGAACCCGCTGCATCTCTTCTTTATAAATATGTACGTGGGCGTCCAAAATATGATCCGGCAAAAAATCGGCCAGTTCTTCTTCATACACTTTCCGATCGTAATCTGTGACATTTACACCGAACATCGGCACCGCCCCCAACCTATCAATTTACATTATAAAATATAGCATAATCCACTATAATTGTCAACAAAAAAACCGGTTCTTTTGCATATATTTACTGGTTGTTCAAAAAGATTTAACATGCATGGCAAATGGCTTTTACACGTCAGTTTCCCCGCCATTTTCCTTCTCATGCTCAGAGGCTTTTGTCTCCCGCAATGTGGGAATGAACCTTCTGGCAAACCTGCCTTTTCCTCTGGATTTCACGTAAAAAAAGCCGATTACGGAAAACACAAGTGCCCCGATAAAGTTTACCAAAAGATCCTTCATCGTATCGATGATGCCTACATCCAAATAACCGTTGATTCCAAAGTCTGTCAAGCTGTGTTCTGTTCCATCCGCCGTAATGACCACTGTTTCCACGATATCCCGAATGGCAAAGGGTACTGAACTGTCCCCCTCGCTGAACATAGCGGAGGAAATCGTGTTCACCGCAAAATCCTTTTGCATATCCAAAAGAAACACCTGATCCATAAAAAATTCAAAAAACTCCCAAACAACGCCTACCGTCATAGAAAAGCAAAATGCAACCACCGCCAAAAACATGGGGGAGAGTTCAAATTTAAATCTGGTAGAACGGTTGAGTATATCCACTAAAGCAAAACCGATGGCGGCGCAAAGAAATCCGTTTACGGTGTGAAGCATGGAATCCCAAAAGGAGACACGCAAATAAAAGCTGGAAATTTCCCCTAGAATTTCCGCAGCAAAAATAAACAGAAGCACGATGATTTCCAGTGTTTCCGGCAGCTGAATTCCAAAGTTCTGCGAGACAAAAGAAGGCAACAGAAACAGCACCAGGGATAAAAGACACAAAAAGAAATTCTCATAATTCCCGTTTAGAAGAGACCATACTGCTACAAAAATTACCAGCAGGCGCAGCACCAAATAAACCACAAAGGTTCCCTTGTGATTTTTAATCTGCGCATGTATGGCGGCGCGTTTTTCTTTCCGCTTTTCTTTTTTTCGCTTCATATGTTTCTCCTTTTTCAATTGAGGATAAAACGGCCCCGCTTCCGGCAAAACCGATTTATGTGGTTTTATGCATCAGACAGCAGACGCAGCATCAGCTTTGCCGTCACAGTATCCGCCACATCCGATAAATCCGCCCCATAATGGAGCCGCTCTCTGGCATAAGTAGAGGAAACATGGGCCAGACTGGGATTTGCCGGCAGAAAAATCGTCTCCAGCCGAGGAGAAAACCGGCGCATAATCTCTGCCAGAGTATATTCATAATCAAAGTCTGTCCCGTTTCGCAGTCCTTTCACGATATAAGATACCCCCAGCTTATCTGCAAACTCGGCAGCCAGTTCCTCACAGATCAGGCACTGGACATTGGGAATATCCCGGCAGGCGCTTTCCAAAATGCGGCGGCGCTGAGGCGGGGAAAACATGCCCGTGTCCTTCTTTTCTGCATTTACCATCACCACTGCATATACTTCATCAAACGCATCTGCCGCCCGGCGAATGATGTCTACATGCCCCAGCGTCGCCGGGTCAAAGCTGCCCGGCACCATTGCAATCCGTTTCATGATTCCTCCTCCTCTTTTGCAAGAAGTGTGATTCGTGTCCGTCCATACAGGGCTGTGCGCAGTAAAGTGAACCTTCCCTGCAATGCTTCGTTATCATCAAACACCTGCCGACAGACCTGCGCACTATGATATCCTGCATCCTTCAGCAACCGTTTTGACGCTGGCAGGGCACCATTATCTGTTTCACAGACAATTCTTCCCCCCAGTGCCAACAGATCGCCCTCTATGATCCCTGAAAGCGCATCAGACATAAATCCGGCATTATAGGGAGGGTCCAGAAAAATAATATCAAATTGCTCTTTTCCGGATGCGCTTCGCAGGAAAGACATATAGTCCCCTGTGGAAATTCTGCAGCGGTCATACAGCTTTGTTTTTTTGGCATTTGCCGCGATGATTTCACATGCGGCCCTTGCCGCGTCGATAAAAACGCAGTATCCTGCTCCTCTGCTGAGAGCTTCCAATCCAAGCTGTCCGCTTCCCGCAAACAAATCCAGCACCCTTCTGCCATCTATTTCAAACTGGATCATAGAAAAAAGTGCTTCCTTCACCCGATCCGATGTAGGCCTCGTATCTTCTCCCGGCAGAGTTTCCAATCGGATTCCTCTTGCACTGCCCGTAATGATTCGCATAGTTTTGAAAATTCCTTTACATGAATTTATAGCAGGGCAATCCCTCGGCCGGCTTCGCCGCCATGCCCCCGGAGTTGCTATGCAACTCCCCCAGCCTAAGCCTCCCTTGTGTAAAGGGAGGTGTCAGCGTAGCTGACGGAGGGATTGTTTTCCTATTGCCTATCTTCCAGCGCACATCTTTGACGTTTGCCTATTTCTTCTGCAAAAATTCCAGGACCGCAGCGGCGTTCTCCCTGGTAACGCCCGGTACCGCAGCAACCTCATCCACAGAGGCCTCCCGCAAGGCAGTCAATGTCTTAAAGTGCAGCAATAACTTTTTCGCTTTCGCCGGACCAATTCCGGGAACCTTTTCCAGAGAGGACTGCTTCATAGTTTTTCCCTTCGCCGCACTCATCCGGGAAATGGTGTACCGGTGCACCTCCTCCTGGATGCGATATATAAACCGAAACACCTCCGGCTCCCTGGCGATGCTGACTTCTCCATCCTCCGAAACGATGGTTCTGGTCTTGTGATGTTCGTCCTTCACCATACCAAATACCGGCACGGATACTCCAAGAGAATCCAGCAGCTGCCGGATGACGGAAACATGGCCGGCACCTCCGTCCAATAGAATCAAATCGGGCAGTGTACCAAAAGATTCGTCCCCGTTCGCCTCTCCCACGTGAG
>JAGZAC010000137.1 GCA_018370615.1 Clostridiales bacterium | reverse complement strand
AATTGTTACGAGACATATCGCTTTTGTCGAAATACTTTATTTCTCCTGTGTCAGCATTGGTAGCCACAGCAATGAACGGCGCAGCATTTGCCATCAATGCTGTATAATCAAGAGGGTTCTCCCCATCGTCGTTGCTGAGCACACCGTACACATAGTCCATATCGATATAGCTTTTCTTGAATACAAAGTTGCGAAAACTCATGTATTCCTTGCGGGCAGTGTATTCCGTATAAAAAAGATAATTGCGCCCCTTTTGCCCGGCCAGATAAGACGCGATGTTGGCACTGCCGGCAGATACACCGACACCAGCGTCAAACCGGATTCCTTCCTCCTGGCAGCGGTCCAGAACACCTGAGGCATAAACACCCCTGAGCCCTCCGCCCACATCCACAACTGCGGTTTTCATAGTACTTGCTCCTTTGCTTCATATTCTATGCCTTTAAAATGGACATAAACTCCTCGCCGGTAATGGTCTCTTTTTCATACAGATACTCGGCCAGCTCGTCCAGCTTCTGTCGGTTTTCCGTCAAAATCTGCCGAGCTTTTTCGTGCTGCTTTTTCACAAGTGCTACCACCTGCTTGTCTATCTGGGCTTGCGTTTCCGCCGAACAAGCCAAGGAAGCATCTCCACCTAGGTACTGATTTGTGACGGTTTCCATCGCCACCATGCCAAACTCCTCACTCATACCATAACGGGTAATCATGGCACGGGAAAGTTTAGTGGCCTGCTCAATATCGTTGGAAGCGCCAGTGGTGACGGAACCGAACACCACCTCCTCTGCCGCTCGGCCGCCGGTCAAGGTGGCCACCTTATTTTCAATTTCCTCTTTACTCATCAGGTAATGCTCTCCCTCTTCCACCTGCATAGTATAGCCCAGGGCACCGGAGGTTCGAGGAACAATGGTAATTTTTTGCACCGGAGCGGAATGGCTCTGCATAGCGGCTACCAGAGCGTGCCCGATTTCGTGGTAGGCTACAATCTTTTTCTCTTTGTCGGTCAGAATGGCGTTCTTCTTTTGATAGCCGGCGATTACCACCTCAATACTTTCTTCCAAATCCGCCTGTGCCACCAATTTCCGTCCGTCCCGCACGGCGCGCAGGGCCGCCTCGTTGATAATGTTCGCCAGCTCCGCGCCCGAAGCACCGGAGGCCATCCGGGCAATCTTACTGAAATCCACATCCGGGTCAAGCTTAATTTTTTTCGCGTGGACTTTCAGGATTTCTTCACGTCCCCTCAAATCGGGCAGCTCTACAGGTACCCGGCGATCGAATCGACCTGGCCGTGTCAGAGCAGGGTCAAGAGATTCAGGGCGATTGGTAGCTGCCAGAAGAATAACACCGCTGTTTTCCTCAAAACCGTCCATTTCGGTAAGCAACTGATTCAATGTTTGCTCCCGTTCATCGTTGCCGCCAATTTGCCCTTCTCGCTTTTTCCCTATAGCGTCAATCTCATCAATGAACACAATACAGGGAGCTTTTTCCTTGGCCTGCTTGAACAGATCGCGGACTTTAGCTGCGCCCATGCCCACGAACATTTCCACAAATTCCGAACCGGACATAGAAAAGAAGGGTACGTTTGCTTCGCCGGCAACTGCCTTAGCCAGCATCGTCTTGCCAGTACCGGGAGGACCCACTAATAAAAGCCCCTTGGGCATAGAAGCCCCCACCTCTTTGTATTTGTTCGGATTATGCAGGTAGTCTACAATTTCCGCAAGGCTTTCCTTTGCCTCGTCCTCCCCAGCTACATCAGAAAACTTGATCCCTTCGGAGGATTTCACATATACCTTGGCGTTGCTTTTCCCCATACCAAAAGCCATGGAGTTTGGGCCTCCGGCCCGTTCCATCAGCTTTTTGGACATATACTGCCCGATGCCGATAAAAATGGCGATAGGCAGTACCCAGGTCAGCAAAAAGCTCAGCAGGGGCGACATCTGCTCAATAATCTCCCCAGAAAATTTTGCGCCGGAATCATAGAGCCGCTGGGTCAAATCAGGGTCGTCAAGCATCCCTGTTTTGTAAATGGTGGTGTTGTCTTTATCCGTAAAAAGGATTTGATTGTCCTCTGCCTGGATTTCCACCTGTCCGATTTCACCGTTTTCCGTCATGGACATAAAAGTGCCGTAATCCACCTCCTGCACCTGCCGCTGCATGAGCCACGGCATAGCGAGAAAGTTAAAAAGTAGCAGTGCCAGCAAAGCGACACCATAATAAAAAATCAACGGCTTCTTGGGCTTTTTGACTTCATTCATTAGGGTTTCCCTCCTTTTGTTCTTCTGCATTCATTTGTAGATCCATGGCCTTCAATGCCGCAATCAGTGCATAGCGTGCAGACTGGATGGCAAAATCAATGGCATATTCCCCATAAAGAGCAGCGGCCTCGGCCTTATCCTCTGATAAAGTACCGGCCTCACTGTGCAGATAGTCTGGCAGCTCCCGCTCCGAGATAGTTCTAACCGTTCGATAATACTCCAGCTGTGCGCGCGCCAGCGCTGCCACTGCCTGAGACCGGCAGCCCTCTATGTTTTTTTGCAGCAGAAATTCGGTTTCCTTATACTCGTCAATCGCTTTTTGCAGCTCTTGCCGAATTTTGGGATGATCCTCCTGCTGGCAGAGCCGAAGCCGACTTTGTATGCGGCCGTATTGCTGCTCCATCTCGTAAAGTTTGATGGCAAACATTCCTTCATTTATTTTCACAACCAAGACTCCTTTCCCGGTATCTTATATCCAATTTAGTTATACCAAACCCTATAATCCATCGCCACTTGCAGTTTTGGGAATTTGTCTTTACATATTCGCCGATATGTAAAAAAGATTGACACTTTGGCGAATATGTAAGGACAAAACAGGAAAACTGCAAGTGTTGTTTCTTCAACAAGTCTGTTATCGTATATTCAGAATGATTGAAAAATTTTTATAAAATTTAAGGAGGCCTTTATGAAAAAAAGATCGGCACTTGGATGGGGAGAACTGATTATTGGAATTATTTTAATTATATTGGGAATTTTTACTTTTGCACGGCCGTCTAGTGCTTTGACGGGGATTGTCTTTGTTTATGGAATTCTAGCGGTCATCACCGGCATCGCTGACATCGTATTCTACGCAAAGATGGAGCGGCACACCGGGTTCGGTCCCGTCGTGTCCCTTGTGTCGGGGATTTTTAGTATTATCGCAGGCATTCTTCTACTGTTCAATCCAGGCGCTGGCAAATGGGCCATGGTGCTTCTCTTCCCCCTCTGGTTTATTATGCACTGCATTTCCCGCTTGACCCATCTTTCTATCGTCCGGATAACGGCAGGGGATGGATATTATTATTTCACCCTGATTGTCAATATTTTGGGTCTGCTTCTCGGGTTTGCCATGATCTTTAACCCGCTGCTTTCCTTCTTCTCAGTCAGCTATATCATCGGCTTCTATTTAATTTTGATAGGTATCGATCATCTGGTGCTGGCAGTGAGCAATATTGGAATGCGCAGGTAAAACAGAAAAACCGCACAGATCCGGTATTCTGCTGACATATTGCATAAAGTTTTCAAAAATCTGCCGGATATCCGCAAAGAGGTGATCATAGATGCATAAAACAACCAAAGAACGGATAGATTTCCTGATAAAAATTCTCTATGCTGCCGTTGTAGTTCTGCTGTTCTATATCGGCTTGCGCATCGCAGGACTTATCTGGCCTTTCCTTCTGGCATTGGTCCTGGTTGCATGTATCAATCCGTTGGTGCGTTTTATTCATCGGAAGCTGAAAATCAATAAAAAGCTGGTATCCGTGATTTTCTTGTTTATACTTTATGGACTTGTCGGCTTTTTGCTTTTTCTTCTTTGCTCCAGTGTAATTTTCCTTCTCCAGGATGTGTTTAATCAGCTGCCTTCCTATTATAACGAAACGTTAAGCCCGGCCTTAAACAATGCGGCAGAACAGTTGGAAAGCTGGTTTTCCAACATGCCCTCCGAGCAGAAGGAAAACCTGGAAAGCATCGGGGGAAGCCTTTCTTCTGCTTTGACAAATTTGATCAGCAGTATCTCAAGCTGGGGAATCGGGTTTGTTACCGATTTGATCAGCGGCATCCCCCATCTGCTGATTTCCATTGTTTTTGCTATCCTGCTTTCGTTTTTTATAAGTTTACAATATGACAAAGTAAAGGCTTTTCTGAAAGCGCAGCTGCCAAACAGCGCCTCTGAAAAGATAGAAGAACTAAAAAATTTATGTAAAAATACAATATTAAAGTATCTCCGGGCACTTCTGATCCTAATGGCATGTACGTTTGTTGAACTGAGCATAGGGTTTCTCATTCTTGGGCTTGAAAATCCGTTCGGAAAGGCCGCATTCATTGCCATTTTTGACGCGCTTCCTATTTTCGGCACCGGCGGCATTATGATACCATGGACAATCTTAGAACTTTTCCAAGGACATTTCTCCACAGCGATTGGGCTTACCATACTATATGTTATTGTCACTGTTATCCGAAACCTCATCGAACCTAAAATAGTGGGCGATCAGCTTGGCTTAAACTCGATAGTTTCGCTGATTTCCATTTATCTGGGCTATCGGCTGCTCGGCGTCATTGGGATGATACTGTTCCCGATCCTTGCACAAATATTGGTAACACTCCATCAGAACGGGACCATACGTTTGTACCGGGACTATAAAAGAGAAGATAATATAAAAAATGATGCGCCATAACTACTGACGCATCATTTTTTATATTGTTCATTTTTTTCAGGAAGGAGCCGACAAATCTGCTCCGCTAAATTTTTTGCATTCACCTGGTCTTGCTGACAGTACTTAAAAAGCATTCCGGTGATTCCATAAGCCCAGAAATCTAAGGCGATCTCTATATCAGCATAATCCATAGAAACTTCATGCGGCCTGCTCCGAATAAGCTCCTGAAGATATGTCCTTGCCGCCTGAACGAACAGTTTCTCAATTTGTTCTCGTCTTTGCGAATTCAGGAGCTTTCGGATAAGCGTGCGATTCTCAATTGCTGAAGAAATGAGAACGCTTAATGCCTCTCTTGGATTCTCTGCCTCCAAGCTGCGGGCAAGCATATTTTGGGTCGCCTGCTCCAACGACCATTCAATTACCTCCATAATATCCTGAAAGTGATAGTAAAAGGTCTGACGGGAAATATTGCAGGCATCAATCAACGCTTTAACGGTAATTTTATCGATCCCCTTCTGTTTGACCATGGACATAAATGTAGTGGAAATAACTGCTTTCATTTCAACCGGCATAAAGCTTATCACCTCCTATTCTGAAATATTATTATACCCCATAAATTCTTGCATTGTCAAGTTTGAGACTTTGCGGCCAGAAAAAAAGATCCCATTCTGGGATCTTTAAAGTGGCTCCCCCTGCTGGGCTCGAACCAGCGACATCATGATTAACAGTCATGCGCTCTACCAACTGAGCTAAGGAGGAATATAGAAAATATATGAAGTTATCTTACCTGTTTTGACCTATCCAGACAAACAGCCATGCTTACTTCCCAAAACATAGTCGAAATGTTCACCTCGATACCCTCGGCTCCATTTCTCCTTGTTTTGGTTACCTCCCGTCGTAAAACGACTCTCAGTCGTTTTCCTCGGTCGTCTACCAACTGAGCTAAGGAGGAATATAGAAATATATGAAGTTATCTTACCCGTTTCGACCTATCCAGACAAACAGCCATGCTTACTTCCCAAAACATAGTCGAAATGTTCATCGCATAAGACCAAACAACACAGCTATGCTGTGTTGCTCATCCCTCGGTTACCTGGTGTTCGCATCGACCTATCTTCCCAGTCCGTCTCCAGACAAGTATTGTCGGCATAGCAGAGCTTAACTTCTGTGTTCGGAATGGGTACAGGTGGACCCTCTGCAATATGGACACGAACTCCCTTTCGTATCCGGTAACCTAAATCTCCATGCGGCGGAAACCTGCCAGCTTCCGCTGTGTTCGCATCGACCTATCTTCCCAACCCGTCTCCAGGCAAGTATTGTCGGCATAGCAGAGCTTAACTTCTGTGTTCGGAATGGGTACAGGTGGACCCTCTGCAATATGGACACGAACTCTTGGAAAACTTTCCTGGGGCCCAGCCTCCCTGAGCCCCACTTGCTGGTGCACCTTCAGGGATTCGAACCCGGGACCCACTGATTAAGAGTCAGTTGCTCTACCAACTGAGCTAAAGGTGCATTTCATTGAGCTGCTTTGCTCAACCGCACTTACTTAGTTTCCCACATCCACCGCAAAATATTTCCCCGCGGAAGGACATAGAAAGACCGAACAAGAGAAAAGCAGGCCACAACAGAGAACAAAAAGTAGTTCAAGCCCTCGGTCTATTAGTATCGGTCAGCTAAACACATTACTGTGCGTACACCTCCGACCTATCAAACTCGTAGTCTACGAGTGACCTTACCAGCTTATGCTGTGGGATATCTCATCTTGAGGTACGTTTCACGCTTAGATGCTTTCAGCGTTTATCGCATCCGCACGCGGCTACTCAGCTATGCACTTGGCAGTACAACTGATGCACCGGTGGTGCGTCCGACCCGGTCCTCTCGTACTAAGGTCAGCTCCTCTCAAATATCCTGCGCCCACGACAGATAGGGACCGAACTGTCTCACGACGTTCTGAACCCAGCTCGCGTACCACTTTAATCGGCGGACAGCCGAACCCTTGGGACCT
>JAGZAC010000136.1 GCA_018370615.1 Clostridiales bacterium | reverse complement strand
CTTTGTGGACGGCCAGCGTTCCTGCGTCCGTCTCCAAATACCGGGCGTAGGTCGCTTCCGCATCCTCCGTAGAAATTCCGGAAAACGCCATTTCAAACAAATATTCACAGTAGGACTGGGAATATACCTCCTCTGTTGCTTCTTTGATACTGTCAATGGACGAATATCCTGCATCTTCCGTCACCGGCAGATAGCTAAGCAAGGTAGTATCTGTTTGAATTTCGGAGGAAAAAGCATCAGCGGCGTCGCTGTCTTCCTCTACAGAAGGAAGGCCTTCACCGAAATAAATTTCGTTTATGGGAACGCTTGCCTCGATGAGTTCTGCCGCTGCAGTGCGGATTTCTTCATCAGTGAAGGATGAAAAACCACAGGAAGAAAAGAGTCCTGCAGTGACTGCCGCTGCAAGAATGCATATACACCAGCGTTTCATGAAATTCCTCCTTTGTAGGTTTTGGGACAATCCCTCAGTCTGCTAACGCAGACAGCTCCCTTTACACAAGGGAGCCTGCACAAACTCAGCCTCCCCTGTGCAAGGGGAGGTGTCAGCGCAGCTGACGGAGGGGTTGTCCCTTTTAAGAATCCTGCTCCTCTTCTGTATCTTCTTCCTTTTCCACCACTGCGAAGCTTACCAGTGTGGCGTCATCTGCAAGACGCATCAGCCGTACACCAGTGGCACTGCTGCCCTTCAGCAGGGAAATTTCCGATACGGCAATGCGAATCAGCGTGCCAGTGTCGGTGATAAGCATCAAATCCTCATCCTCCGTAGCCACCGCTACACCGCACAGCCTACCAGTCTTTTCCGTGATTTGCTGACAGCGGACACCCATATTGGGACGATTTTTCCGGCGGAAATTGGAGAAGGGCACACGCTTTCCGATGCCTTTTTCCGTAATGGTGACCAAATGGTGCGTCTCCTGCCATGCCGCATCATTCTCCACGATTACGGCGCCTACCACCTGATCGCCTTCCCGCAGGCGGATCCCGGTGACGCCGCGGGCGCTTCTTCCCGTTACACGCACATCACTTTCCGCAAAGCGGGAGCCTTGACCGTTTGCCGTAGCGATGAGAATGTCTGCATCTCCCATGGTTCTGTCTACAAAAATGAGGCTGTCTCCCTCGTCCAGGTGGATGGCGATTTTCCCGCCCTTGCGCTGGTATGCAAATTCGTCCAGCGATGTCCGTTTGATTACGCCGGCCCGGGTTACCATCACCAGATATTCTTCACTGGAAAATCCTTCGATGGAAATAATGGCTGTGACCTCTTCTCCATCCTCCAGCTCCAGCAGATTCACAATATTTGTCCCCTTTGCTGTCCGAGACGCCTCGGGAATCTGATATGCCTTCTTTGCAAATACCTTTCCCTTGCTGGTAAACAAAAGCAAATAGGAATGGCTGTTTGCCACAATCACCTTTTCTGTATAGTCCTCTTCCTTCATGGTGAGACCGGCTTTGCCCATGCCGCCCCGTCGCTGGGCTGCGTACGTGTCCGCATGCTGCCGCTTGACATATCCGGTTTTCGTCATGGTGATAATACAGGTATGCTGCTCGATCAGATCCTCCAGCTGGATTTCATCGTGGGATTCCACCAGCTCCGTCCGCCGCTGGTCTGCAAACTTTCGGCGGATTTCTGAAAGCTCGTCCCCGATGATTCCTTTGATTTTCTCCGGGTCTGCTAAAATGCCCCGCAGCTGGGTCACAGTGGCGGACAATTCCGCCAGTTTTTCTTCGATTTTCTGCCGTTCCAGGCCCGAAAGCCTTCCCAGAGGCATACTTACTATAGCCTGAGCCTGCTCGTCCGACAGGCCCGCATTTTCGCTTCCTGCGAATTCCAGCAGTCCCTCTTTTGTGGTGATATCTGCATTCTGACTGCCGTCCCCCACAAACCGAGCCTTCAAATTTTCCTTGGCCGTAGGGGTATCCGGGCTGCTGCGGATAATAGAAATGACTTCATCGATATTGTCGATGGCAATCTTATAGCCCTCATACAGATGGGCCTCCCGCAAAGCCTTGTTCAAATCGAACTGGGTGCGCCGGGTGATGACGCTTTTCTGATGGTCGATGTATGCTTCCAGAATCTGCTTCAGATTCAGGATTTTCGGCTCCCCGTTCAGCAGTGCCAGCATGTTGATGGCGCAAGTGTCCTGGAGCTGGGTATATTTATACAGCTGATTCAAAATAATTTGACAGCTTGCGTCCCGCCGACATTCAATAACAATGCGCATGCCGTGGCGTCCGGACTCGTCCCGGATGCCGGTAATGCCTTCCACTCGCTTGTCCCGGACCAAATCTGCGATAGATTCCACCAGCATGGATTTGTTCACCTGATAGGGAATCTCCGTGACGATAATGCGATGCTTGTCTTCTTCAATTTCCGCCCGCGCCCGAACCATGACTCGACCCCGGCCGGTGGTATAGGCTTCATAGATGCCTGCGCTGCCATAGATCGTGGCGGCGGTGGGAAAATCCGGACCCTTGATAAACTGCATCAGGGCAGGAACGTCCGCATCGGGATGCTCCAGCAGATACAGGGTACCGTCGATGACCTCCCCCATGTTGTGAGGCGGAATATTGGTGGCCATACCGACGGCGATACCCACAGACCCGTTGACCAAAAGATTCGGAAACCGGGAAGGAAGAACAGTAGGTTCTTTTCTCCGGTTATCGAAGTTGGGCATGAAATCCACAACGTCTTTTTCAATATCTCGCATCAGCTCCCCGGCAAGCCGGGACATACGGGCTTCCGTATACCGGTACGCCGCAGGGCCGTCGCCGTCCACCGACCCGAAGTTTCCGTGACCCTGAACCAGGGGATACCGAAGGGAAAAATCCTGCGCCATACGCACCATGGTGCCATATACAGCGGCGTCGCCGTGAGGATGGTACCGTCCCAGCACATTTCCTACCGTAGTGGCAGACTTGCGGAAGGGCTTGTCGTACGTAAGATTGTCCTCATACATAGCGTACATAATCCGCCGCTGGCCCGGCTTCATTCCGTCCCGCACATCCGGCAAAGCCCGGCTGATAATCACAGACATGGAATATTCCAAAAAGGATTTGCGCACTTCCTTGTCCATGGCGATGGGCTTGATTTTCTGATTGGGAAATTCTATATTATTGTTTTCTTCGCGCACGTTCTTACCCCTTTTTAAATGTCAATGTTTTCAGCGTACTTCGCATTTTTCTCGATAAATTCCCGACGGGGCTCTACCTTGTCCCCCATCAGGAGGGAAAACACTTCATCACAGGCCATAGCATCGTGAATATCCACTCGAAGGATTGTTCGAGTTTCCGGGTCCATAGTCGTCTCCCACAGCTGCTGCGCGTCCATTTCTCCAAGACCCTTATACCGTTCTGCTTCCGCATTGCCGCCGAATTCCGCAATAATCTGGTCCCGCTCCTCGTCGGAAAAGGCATACCGCTCCTGGCTCTTGCCCTTATATACCTTATACAACGGCGGCTGCGCCAGATAGACATGGCCATCCTCAATGAGCTGCCGCATGTGCCGGAAGAAAAATGTGAGCAGCAGCACCCGGATGTGAGAGCCGTCCACGTCCGCATCCGCCATAATGATGATTTTTCCGTACCGCAGCTTGGTGATATCAAAATCCTCTCCGATGCCGCAGCCCAGGGCTTGAATAATGGGAATGAGGGATGGATTGGAGTAGATTTTATCCAAACGAGATTTCTCTACATTAAGAACTTTACCCCGCAGAGGAAGAATCGCTTGGAACCGGCTGTCCCGGCCTGTTTTTGCACTTCCTCCTGCAGAGTCTCCCTCTACCAGGTATACCTCTGTATATTCCACTCGCCGGTCCTGGCAGTCTGCCAGCTTGCCGGGGAGAGTCGTTCCCTCCAGCACGTTTTTGCGCCGGGTGAGCTCTCTCGCCTTTCTGGCAGCTTCTCTGGCGCGGTTGGCAGCCATACATTTTTCTACAATCAGCTTTCCTGCCGCCGGGTTTTCCTCGAAATATTCCGTCAGCTTCTGGGTGACAATGCTGTCCACAATGCCCCGCAGCTCCGAATTTCCCAACTTGGACTTTGTCTGGCTTTCAAACTGGGCGTCTGGCAGCTTCACGGACACGATGGCGCACAGTCCCTCCCGTACGTCCTCGCCGGAGAGCTTTTTGTCGCTGTCCTTCAGCGCGCCGCACTTTTTGGCATACTCGTTGATAACCTTCGTCAGGCCGGATTTAAATCCGGCCTCGTGGGTTCCTCCATCTATGGTCGCCATATTGTTGGCAAAGGTCATAATGGTCTCATTAAAGCTGTCATTGTACTGAAGTGCCACTTCCGCGGTGACGTCTCCCATTTTCGCCTTCATGTACACTACATCTTTGTGGAGCAGCGCCGCGTGCTTATTGGCATTCAAATAAGATACAAAGGAACAAATGCCCCCTTCATATTGAAGCACCGCACATTTTGGATTTCCTTCTTCATCCTCCTGCCCCGGCCGCAGATCCTTTAAGGTAATCTTTACGCCGGCGTTTAAAAACGCCTGCTCCCGCATCCGATTGAGAAGAATATCGTAATCAAAGGTAATATCTTCAAAGATTGTATCGTCCGGTTTAAACCGGACGTACAATCCGTGGCGATCGCAGTCTCCCTCACACTGAACGCCGCGGACAGTGATACCCTTTTCAAAGCGCATGGTATACCGCTTGCCTTCGTAGCAGTCGTCTACCTCCATCCATTCCGACAGTGCGTTTACTACAGACGCACCTACACCGTGAAGACCTCCGGAAATCTTATATCCTTCCCCGCCGAATTTTCCTCCTGCATGGAGAACAGTAAACACCACTTCCAGTGTAGAAATGCCCATCTTATGATGAATCTGGCTGGGAACGCCCCGGCCGTTATCCTGTACGGCAATGGAGCCGTCCTCCATGATGGTGACTTCAATATGGGTACAGAACCCCGCCATTGCTTCATCAATGGAGTTGTCTGTGATTTCGTACACCAAATGGTGCAGTCCCTGCTGGGAAGTTGTTC
Organism: Clostridiales bacterium; assembly: GCA_018370615.1. Taxonomy (GTDB): domain Bacteria; phylum Bacillota; class Clostridia; order Oscillospirales; family CAG-272; genus Avispirillum. The sequence continues at coordinate 486 of JAGZAC010000136.1, read as the reverse complement.
CGATATACATGCCGGGACGTTTTCTGACAGCTTCCAGTCCTTCCAATACCTGTATTTGATTTTCATCATACGTCACGTTCGTCTTATTTTCCGGCATATTCTCCTCTTCTCTCTTTCATCATATCGCTTCTTATATCTATCTTTATTTATCGTATATACTTTCCTTACATGCCCGTCCATACAAGCTCCGCGCCGACAGCTGGCACAAGAACACCTGCTCCTTTGAAGCTTTTGTATGTTCATCCTGCTTTTCTCCCACAAGAAGGAAGGATTTCGGAAGATCGTCCCCTACAAGAAGGAGGGCGCCATTTTTTTCAGCTGTATGCAGAAATTCCTTTGTAGTTTTTTGTGTATTGACGTTGTCGATGTCAAAAATACCGATGATATCGGACTTTTTAACGGATATGTTCCCTCCGAGGTACAGAAACATTGCTACATCCTTTCGTTGATTCGCTTACAACCCCTCCGTCAGCTTCGCTGACACCT
>JAGZAC010000135.1 GCA_018370615.1 Clostridiales bacterium | reverse complement strand
GCTGTTGGGTTCATCAACGCACCAGTACCGACAAACAGCATGTTGGCAATCTGCCCTGTTCGGATTCCCCGCAGTGCCTGTGCTGCCAGAACAACAGCACTGCAACCGCATCCGCTTCCCCCTGCATGCTTGTCCTGTCCGATTCGGTCATATATAATCAGGCCTCCGTCACAGTGTACAGCGGAAATATCCAGCCCTTTGGCAGCTGTCAGATCACATAAAATATTGCTGCCTTCAAACCCCAAATCTCCCGTCATAATCATATCAAAATCGGAAGGCTGCATTCCAGAATCCTTAAAATAGCGCAAAAGCGTGTCAGCAGCTGCTGGTGCCATCGCCGCTCCCATATTATTTGCATCTGTGATGCCTGGATCGATGGATTTGCCTACCAAGACTTCGGTGATCATGGGAACTGGTTCCGAATGATAGGAAGTCTTTGCAAAATCTTCTTTGACATTTGTAAGAATAAATGCGGCGGATCCGGTAACGGTCCATTGTGCCGTGGGGGCACGCTGACCGCCATACTCCAAGGGATAACGGAACTGGCGCTCGGCAGATGCATTGTGAGATGACGATACGGCAGCACACCGGTTCATATGGGAAGAACAGAGAAGTGCAGATAAAAGCAGCGCTTCGGCGGCTGTAGAACATGCACCGAAAAGACCCAAAAACGGTGCGTCGAAGCTGACCAGACCGTAACAGGAGCCTGCGCATTGGTTCAGCAGGTCTCCCGCCAGAATTGCCTCCAAATCAGTGTCTTTTAAGACGGCATAATTGAGAGAACGAGACAGGGCCAGCCGCTGCATTTCACTTTCAGATTTTTCCCAGGTATCGCACCCAAATGTATCTTCTTCATCTCCTATAATATCAAAGTATTCCCCCAGCGGTCCATTTTTTTCGTGCTGTCCGACCACAGTGGCAGAAGACAAAATATACACTGGTTTCGGTATTTGTATGATGTTTCCCATTTTTCCTCCAAAAACTGCGAATTTGTGAAAAGGTCGAGCTTGTGTGCGGTCACCAAATCAACGTTACAATGTAGTAGATTACTCCATACACGGCGCCGGCAGTAATGCCGTATAATATGACGGGACCGGCAATAGTAAAGATTTTTGCACCTACACCTAAAATAAATCCTTCACCCTTAGCGTCTAGCGCGGAGGAAGCGACCGCATTGGAAAAGCCGGTAATTGGTACCAATGTTCCAGCGCCGGCATGCTTGGCAATTCTGTCAAACACTCCAATTCCTGTAAGCAGCGCGGCGACAAAAATCAGTGTGACGGAAACCAGGCTGCCTGCCTCCTCTTCATTTAAGAAGGTCATATACAAGTCCTTGAGCCCCTGGGCAATGGTGCAGATAAGCCCGCCATATAAAAATGCACAGACGCAATTTTTTGCGCAAGGAGACTTTTTCGCCCGGGCATCGGCATATTTTTTATAGGATTTTTTATCGATTTGCATGGAGTACGCTTCCTTTCAAGATGGTTCTGTCATGCATAGTATTTTCCCATTCAAACACTTTTAACCGCATACACATGAATAATTCATTGACTTTCTTTATATTTTTGTATATAATAAACACAAGGAATGCCGAAGAGCTTTCTAAATATATAAAAATCGAAAGGGATGGATAGGATTATGGCACTTTGGGACGATATTGCAAAGAGCGCAAAAGATGCGGCTGCATATACGGTCAAAAAAACGGAAGAACTCACGTCCATTGCGAAGATCAAAATGTCCATTCGCAGTGAAGAAAATAACTTAGAAAAATGTTTTTCTGAAATTGGAAGTCTGTATTATGCGTATCAGCGGCAGGGAGAGGATCATACATCGGAAATTGCAGCCCTCTTAATGGAAGCGGATCAGGCGAAGGAGAAGATTAAGTGTTTGCGGGATTCTCTTGCAAAGCTGCAGAAAAGCGTCATCTGCCCAGGCTGCAGTGCTCAGGTGACAACGGAGTACGATTATTGCCCTTTGTGCGGCGCTAAGCTGAAAAAAGATACCCAGGCAGAAGAACAGGAAAAAACTGATTCGGACAAAGAAGCATAAACTTATGGAAAAATGCATGCCGCACTTGACAAACAAGATGCGGCATGCTACAATTTATAAAAATGTAAAGGCTGTGAAGGGAAGAGTACTTCGCATGCGCTGCTTTCAGAGAGCGGTGGAGGCTGAAATCACCGCAGCAGACGGCGTAGGAAGGTAGTCCCGGAGCCGCAGGGCTGAAATTTTATTCAGTAGGTCCTGCCGTGTTCCCGCGTTATGGGAAGGGAAATGTTTGTTTCCTGTTGAGCGCGCCTTTTGGCGAATGCAGGTGGTACCGCGCATTTTGCGTCCTGATTTATCAGGGCGCTTTTCTTTTATATACACGCAATGTGAAATTGAATTTAAAATGAAGGGACGGAAAAAGATGAAGAAAGAACTGCCGAAAACCTATGCACCGAGGGAGTTTGAAGAGCGGATTTATTCTGCCTGGTGTGACGCTGGATATTTTGCTCCCGATAAGGATAGAACCAAGCCCCATTATACGATTGTGATTCCGCCGCCGAATATTACGGGGCAGCTCCACATGGGCCATGCGTTGAACAATACTCTCCAGGATATTTTGGTCCGCCATAAGCGTATGTGCGGCTATAATACCCTGTGGATTCCCGGGACAGACCATGCGTCTATTGCTACGGAAGCGAAGATTGTGGAACAGATGCGGGAAGAAGGCGTCACGAAAGACGATATCGGCAGAGACGGGTTTTTGAAACGTGCCTGGGACTGGCGGGAAAAATACGGTGGGAGGATTATTGAGCAGCTGAAAAAGCTGGGATCCTCTTGCGACTGGTCCAGGGAGCGGTTTACCTTGGACGAGGGATGCTCCAAAGCGGTACAGACGGTCTTTATCAAATTGTATAATGAAGGATTGATCTATCGCGGAGAGAGAATTATCAACTGGTGTCCAAAATGCCTTACGACAATTTCGGATGCAGAAGTGGAATATGAGGAACAGGCCGGCCATTTCTGGCACATCCGGTATCCATTTGAGGATGGCAGCGGGTTTGTGGAGATTGCCACCACGCGCCCGGAAACGCTTCTGGCGGACACCGCGGTGGCGGTCCATCCCTCTGACGAGCGGTATAAAGATCTGGTGGGGAAAACGCTTGTTTTGCCCCTGGTTGGGCGCAAAATTCCTCTGATTGCCGACGAGTATGTGGAAAAGGATTTTGGAACAAGCTGTGTAAAAATTACCCCTGCCCATGACCCTAATGACTTTGAAGTAGGCCGCCGGCACAATTTGCCGATGCCGGTGATGATGACGCCGGACGCGAAAATCACAGAGGATTATCCTGCTTACGCCGGAATGGATCGCTATGAAGCCCGCCGGGCCATCGTAAAAGATTTGGAAGAAGGGGGATATTTGCTTCGGGTAGAAGATTACAATCACAATGTAGGCACCTGCTATCGCTGCGGCACTACGGTAGAACCCAGAGTAAGTCTGCAATGGTTTGTAAGGATGGAGCCTCTGGCGGGGCCTGCTATTGAGGCAGTTCGCAGCGGTAAGATCCAGTTTGTTCCCCAGCGGTTTCAAAAGAACTATTTCCACTGGATGGAGAATATCCGGGATTGGTGCATATCCCGGCAGCTTTGGTGGGGGCACCGTATTCCCGCTTATTACTGCGACAACGAAGCCTGCGGACACCTGGAGGTTTCTGAAAAAGAAATACAGAAGTGTCCCAAGTGCGGCAGTCATATGACCCAGGATCCGGATACGCTGGACACATGGTTTTCCTCTGCACTGTGGCCCTTTTCCACGCTGGGATGGCCGGAGCAGACGGAGGATCTTGCATATTTTTATCCCACCAATACCCTTGTCACCGCTTACGACATCATCACCTTCTGGGTATCTAGGATGATTTTCTCAGGAATTGCCTATACAGGCGAAATCCCCTTTGATACTGTTTTGATCCACGGATTGGTGCGGGATGCGCAGGGAAGAAAGATGTCTAAATCCCTTGGCAATGGGATCGATCCTCTGGAACTGATTGAAGAGTATGGCGCGGACGCCCTGCGCTTTGCACTGGCCACCGGGAACAGCCCTGGAAACGACATGCGCTTCTCCACGGAGAAAATCGAGGCGGCCCGAAACTTTGCAAACAAGCTATGGAACGCCGCACGGTTTGTGATGATGCATTTGGATATAGAGGAAATTACGCTTCCCGGAGAGCAGGAGCTGGCCCCTGAAGACAAGTGGATTTTGTCCCGATTCCAAATGGCTGCCAAAAACATTAACTTGAATTTGGAGCGGTATGAAATTGGGATTGCACTGTCTACCTTGTACGATTTTATCTGGGATGAATACTGTGACTGGTATATAGAGCTTTCCAAGCCCTCTGTGATGGGAGAGGATGGAGCCAGAGCGAAAACCGCTCAGAATGTGCTGGCGTGGGTACTTTCCGGGATTTTGCGTCTGCTGCATCCCTTTATGCCATTTATTACAGAAGAAATTTACAGCGGTTTGCCGGGAGTAACAGAGAGTATCATGATCCAGAAGTATCCCACCGGTGAGGAGATACCGAATTTCTCGGATGAAGCGGCTGCAATGGATAAGGTGATCGAAGCCATTAAGGCCATTCGTGCTCGTCGTGCGGAAATGCAGGTCCCGCCCTCCCGCAAGGCTGCGGTGCACATTGTGACCGGTGAAAAAGAAGCGTTTGGCCCTGGCAGCTATCCGTTTTTTGCCCGCCTTGCGTCTGCAGCCAGCGTTACAGTGACAGATTCCTATACAGACGATACTGCTGTGCGTATTGTAACGGACAGTGCGACGATCTATATCCCCCTGGCGGATATGGTGGATTTTGCGGCGGAAAGAAAACGCCTGGAAGGAGAAAAAGCAAAGGTGGCAGGGGAAATCCAGCGTTGTGAAGGAAAGCTGTCCAACAAAGGATTTACCGCGAAGGCTCCGGCTGCTGTTGTTGCAGCGGAAGAAGCAAAGCTGGAGAAATACCGGGCGCAGCTGCGGGGCATTGAAGAAGCTCTTGACGCATTGCCGCAGTAAAAATAATTAGCAGGAGTCGGATTTTTAAATCAGTGTTCCTTGTGCATGAACTGCTGCATAACAATAAAAAGGCCCCCACACAAGGGGCCTTTTAAGTCGAGACTCCCCACACAAAGGGGTCTTTCAAATCAAGCCTCCCCTGGAAAGGGGAGGTGTCTTGCCGGAGGCAAGGCGGAGGGGTTGTGACTTGGAAAGTGAACAATCCCCCGGTCAACTCCGCTGACAGCCTCCATGTGGGCCTTTCAAATCAAGCCTCACCACAAGAGGTCATTTATTTCTTTACATAATATGCTGACTCTGAATAATTTGAAGGAGCGCGCCGTCCCGGTGCTCGCACCCGCTTTGTTCGGGCAATGGATATGGGAAATACTTGTTCTGCGCCGGCTTCACGAAGAAGTCTGGCACATGCATTGATGGTGGAGCCGGTGGTGA
>JAGZAC010000134.1 GCA_018370615.1 Clostridiales bacterium | reverse complement strand
TGTTTCGCAATTGCCAGGTATATCAGCACGCCGGCAATGAGAAACATAATAAGGTTTTTCCAGCCTCCATCCTGAATAAGCTTTGCAATACCTGTACTGCTTATAAAATTTTCTATACTCTCAAGCATAATACATGTATCCTTTCCAAAGCATCTTTAGTTTAATGTGATAATAATATCTCCGGTCTGTACAGAGGCACCTGCAGGTGCGTCAATACTGGCAACCACGCCGCCCTTCTCGCTGAAAATTTCATTTTCCATTTTCATGGCTTCCAAAATGCAGACAAGACCGTTGGGCTCCAGAGTATCGCCCACTTTAACATTCATCTTAAGAATTGTTCCTGGCATGGGAGCCACCACCTGTATAGCACCCTGGGCGCCTGCAGGCGCTGCAGCAGGGGCGGGAGAAGGAGTGGGGGCAGGTGCCGGTGCTGGTGCAGACTGCGCAGCAGGAGCGGCAGGCGTACTTACAGGCGCCGCTGTGGGAGCGGGGGCTGTAGCAGGAGCAGCCGTGGCAGCAGCTGTGTCCTCTTCAACAAAAACTTCATATGCAGTACCGTTTACGGTTATCGTATATTTCTTCATATCTCTATCCTCCATTTTTATATAGATTCGTCTTCTGCTGCGCCGTTCCAGCCGCCGGCTCCAGCCGAACGTCTGTAAGAAACAACACGGAAGGGAAGTGCGTTTCCGGCGGACGCATTGTAGGCGGCAATTGCTGCGGTGATGACGGCAATTAGCTGTGTATCATCCGATGATACAGATGTCGCCAGCGGAATGTTCTCCAGAGAAGGGACGTCCTCCACTTTTATAACATTTGTAGCATCTTCATCTATATTTTTCTTATAGAACAATACTCTGAACAGAGCCATTACAAGCCACAGAAGAGCCAGAACGGCAAAGACAGTTACCATCCCAATGAGAAAGACCTTCCCTCCCTCCAGAAGCCGTTCACTCAGCGGCATGGCTGTGGCATCCAACAGAGAAAAATAATTTGCAATATTCATTTCATTCAGCCTCCAATCAAAGGGGCATATTCAGATGCCGCCTGGCCGGAACCTTTTTGCTCTTTGCCGAAAGCATCATTACTGCACCGCCGATGCGCTGCCGGAGCTCTGCCGCATCAATGATGTCATCAATTTCGCCCGCCGATGCCGCAGCTACAGGGGAACCAACTGTCTCATCCCACTGTTTTTCCAGATCCTCTCTGGTAACTTCCTCACTGATTTGCTCATTCCACAAGAAAGCTACTGCGCTGGATGCGGGCATTACCCCTACTTTTGCAGTTTCCAGTGCAAGAACAACGTCTGCGCCCAAGGCCTTCGCGCCCATAAGGGAGAATACAGCACCATAAGCTTCGCCAGCAATCACGGTGACCAGCGGGGTTTTTGCACTGGCGTAAGCAAAAGCAAGCTTCGCAAGTTCACTTGCGTAGGTAGAGGCCTCAGTCTCCAGGGAAACGTCCGGTCCCTTCGAGTTGAGAATGGTGACGACGGGGATATGGAAGCTGTCGCAGAAGGTGAGGATTCTGGAAGCTTTTCTGGCGGCGCTGGCAGTCAAAATGCCGTCATTTTCGCATTTTTGGTTTGCAATTATCCCCACGACTGTGCCGCCCAAGGTGATAAGGCCCGTAACAATTTCCTTGCCGTATGCGGCATATAGCTCGAGAAAAGAACCGTTGTCGGCGACAGCGCTGATTAAATCGACAGCGTTCTCGCTTGCTGCGTAAGCGGACAAATCTACTAGCCGATTCAAATCATCCTTTGCGGGCATGGTAACTGTACCTTCCTGATTGTTCATTGGAAGGTAGGAAAGCAGTAGCTTTGCCTTTGCGATACAGTCACCGTCGCCGGTGCCAGTCAGTGCAGCCAATCCGCTTTTGGAAACAAACTCTGATTTTCCGGCTGTATTATCTCCCAGCAAAAAAGGAGCGTTGAAGCTGACAGAGCCGTTGGTTTCAGAGATAATCAAAAAGTCAAACATGCCGGCCACTACAGCTGCGCTGCCTGCACAAATGCCGGGAATCACAGCAATCTGGGGAATGACGCCGGATGCTGCTGTGGCACACTGCATCAGTGTGCTGTAACCTGCCAATGCACGCACGCCCTCCGGCATTAGTGCCCCGGCAGAATCAAAAATACCAATGATCGGCGCTCCATTTTCTATCGCAAGACGGTATATTTCTGCAATTTTTTTGCTGTGTGCTTCACTGATGGCACCCTTGGTTCTGGAATAATCCTGGCTGAACGCGTACACCAGCCGTCCGCCAACAGAGCCCCAACCACAGATTACACCCTCAAAAGCATCCTCTGCGCCTGCGTCCAACTCACTCATACGTCTGCGCACGTATGCGCCGCTTTCCATAAAGGTGCCTTCATCAAACAAAGCGGCAATCCTACCGCGTGCTGTGAGGCTTTCCGCAGGAGCGGCGGCAAAAGCGTCAGTTTCTGCGAGAAGGCTCCGCAGGGCGGCAGCAGTTTTGACTCCGGCCGATTTTAACGCGGCCCGAATCGCGTCTAAATTTTTCTTGTCCATTCGCTGTCCTCCGGGGAACGATAAATTAAATAATACCTGAAAAGTGGGGGATGAAAAGCATATTTTAGTAGAAAAAACATTTGTTTTTTGAAATATATGCAATAAATTCCCATTCCACCCCATTATAATTTATTATAGAATATTCCTCTCCCTTATGCAAGGGGATTTTAAAAAAAGTAACAAAAAAAGCACAACCTGATTTTGTGCTTTTTTGAGGGCTGCATTGCGGCAGCTATTTTGTATATTGTTCTGCGAGAGAAAGGCGTTTTTTTGCCAGTTCATACGCCTCTTTATAATTTTCGGATTTCTGGCAGCAGTATTCCATATCCCGCAGGGCAAAGAATTCTGTAAAAAACCCGGGCGGATGGAGACAAACGGAGCGCAGAAGCTCATACGCGGCTGCGTAATTCTCCTGCTGCATTTCCAGGCGGGCCAGGATAAAGCTGCGATATTCCTCCCGCTGTAAACACTGGGCAAGGGAAGGAGATACGGCGGCGGGTTCATATTCTGTGCAGGACAAAAGTATTAGATACAGCATGAAGGTAGAATCAAAAGTGCCGAAGGCAAGCAACGTCTCCACGGAAGGAAGCTGCTGGAATATGCTTTGCGGCGCTGCTCAGTGCAGATTGCTTCAGGCATGCTTCCGCCAGCATCAATTCACACCGGGAGAGAATATGGGAAATTTCATCGTCCCCTTCGATCTCCATTCGGCACAGGCCGGCACATTTTGCATATTGTCCCATGCCGTACAAACGGCGGATTTCGTCGAGGGCTTGTATTCGTTTGTACTGAGCTTCCTCTTTTTTACTTTCGCACGTCAAATAGGAAAGGGGGATTTCAAGCTTTTTTGATAAAAACAGCAGCGTGTCAACAGAGGGCCGTGCAATTCCATTTTCGATCTGGCTGAGCATGCTTCTGTTTAGATCTGAACCGCAAAGTGCCTGCTGGGTCAGCTTTTTGCTCTTGCGCAGCTCTCGGATTCTTCTTCCTAGATTTTGATAGAACAAATTGTTCATAAAAAGCGTTCAGCCTTTCCTGGCCGCTGTGCATTATAGTTAAACCTTAAATATAGTGCGGCCCATTGTATCAATCCCAACAAATAGGGGGAATTTTTGAAAGGTCAGCTGCTTGACGGACTCGCAGCCCAGGTCTTCAAAGGCGATGACTCTGCAATCTGTAATATGCTTGCAAGCAAGGGCGCCGGCGCCGCCGATGGCACATAAGTACAGCGCCCCGTTTCTTTGAATAGCATCGATGACAGGCGAGCTTCTGGGACCTTTTCCAATCATTGCGACAAGTCCCATATCCAGCATGGCGGGGGCATATTTATCCATGCGCGAGGAGGTAGTGGGACCGCAGGCACCAATAATCATTCCCGGTTTGGCTGGCGTGGGTCCGGCATAATATACAACTGCGCCGTCGATGGGATAGGGAAGGGGCAGCCCTTTTTCCAACAGACCAAAAATCCGCTTATGAGCGGCGTCTCTGGATGTATAAACGGTACCGCTGAGTAGGATTTGATCGCCGGCAGAAAGGGTGGGGGCAGCAGCCTTTAGTTCGTTTGTATAAATCTCGATCATTTTGTGCGCTTGCTTTTCTCGCTTTGCGGCGACTCGTCTTTATCCAAATTTCCGTAAATTTCCTGAAAGCATTTGTCTACCGCTGTTTTCATATATGTACTGATGTCCGTCATTACTGTATCTGCCGTTGCAGAGATGTTATGGAAAATCCGCTCTTTTCGGTCGTTTGCGCCGCGAATGATGTTGTCCGCCTCTTCCTGCGCTTTTTGTATAATAGATTCTGCGGCATTTTGTGCAGCCAGCATCACCTTGCCCGCACGTATACTGATTTCTTCGCTGACGCCATCCTTTGTAGCATCCCAGGAAGCCATGTTCCGAATCACGGAAAGGGGATCATCAGAAGTCTCCGCAGGCTCTTGATAGGCAGTTTTCAATTCTTCCAATTGCTTTTCCGCGTTTGCCAGTCTTTCCCGCAGTGCGCTGCATTCAGCAGCGTTCGCAGCACTGGCGGTAGACAGTCTTTCTTCCAATGCTGCGATGGCCCTGCTATCTTCCTGAATCTTTGCATTGCAGGAGGCGAGATTTGCACGGTATTCCTTTTCCTTTTCAAAGAACATGCGGCTCATATCGGAAATATAAGCGTTTACATCCTCTTTGTTATATCCGTGCATAGATTTTCGAAAAATCGGCGGCTGACTGGAATTCATATGTTTTTCCCCCGTTTATAGCTTTTTCAATATAATCATAGCATATTCCGCCGAAAAAAGCAATAAAAACAAAAGATAGAAAAGATTATATGTCCATGACAGCGCGAATTGCACTCTCGTAGGCATCTAAAATATTTTTAGATGTTTTTTTGTCCGTACTGCAGGCCAGAAGGTAAATTTTCAGCTTGGGCTCTGTACCGGAGGGACGAATGATGGTGTCACAGTGGTCTGTGGAAAAGTACAGAATATCGGAAACGGGAAGGCCGGTGGGAGTAATTTCTCCTGTAATTTTATGATAAATCTTTCCTGCCTGATAGTCCCGTAAAACGGTGACTGGATCTTTTGCCAGCGTCGACGGCGGATTGCTGCGCAGACCTTCCATCATTCCGGCAATGCGTTCCTGACCGCCTGGCATATCGAAATAAAAATCCAAGGTTTTTTCCTGATAAAAGCCGTATTTTTCAAAAAGATCCTCCAAAGCATCGCACAGGGTTTTCCCATGGGTTTTATAATACGCGGCCATTTCACAAATCAGCAGAGAAGCGACTACGGCATCCTTGTCTCGGGTATAAGTACCCTTCAAGTAGCCGTAGCTTTCTTCAAAGCCCAGAAGAAAGGTAGTGCCTCCGGCTTCCAGCTGCTTTTTTACAACTTCGCCTATATATTTGAATCCCGTGAGTACCTCATACATTTGTACGCCGCTTCTGCGGCAGATTTCCCTGGCAAGATTGGAGGTGACAATCGATTTGACTACGTAAGGCGAGGGCGGCATGGAACCCTTTTGCAGGTATGCTGTAATAATATAATCCAGGAGCAGAGCGCCCATCTGATTGCCGGTGATGCATTGAAACGCACCGCCGGCGTCCCGCGCCATGGCGCCGACCCGGTCGCTGTCCGGATCGGTGGCGATGATGAGATCGCTACCCACTGTTTCCGCCATCTGACGGCCCAGGGTAAAGGCTTCTTCGGCCTCTGGGTTAGGATGGATTACTGTGGGAAATGTTCCGTCTGGCTTCTCCTGCTCGGGAACAATATGGAGGTTTGTAAGCCCTGCCTTTTTCAGTACCTGCGGCACCATGGTAATTCCTGCGCCGTGGAGGGGGGTATATACTACATGAAAGGAATCACAGACCTTGGGAATCGCCTGCTGGTTCACACGTTCCCCAAGCACGCACTGAATATAAGCTTCGTCCACTTCGGCAGGAACCGGTAAAATCCACTCAGACGCCGCTGCCTCCGGACCTGGGACATCCTCCAAGATATCCAGATTTTCCATTTCTGCCGATATGGCATCAGCCTGTTGGGGGCCGATTTGAGCGCCGTCCTCCCAGTATACCTTGAATCCATTGTATTCTTTGGGATTGTGGGATGCGGTAATGTTGATGCCGGCAATACAGGAAAGCCGCCGCACGGCAAAAGACAGAACTGGCGTCGGGCGGAGCTGTTCAAACAGGTACGTTTTAATATGAAAGGCGGAAAGAACCTGGGCGCTGCGTCGGGCAAATTCCTTTGAATGCTCTCTGCTGTCATATGCAATTACTACGCCTCGTTCCATTGCCGCAGCTCCCTGACTACATATCAGTTTTGCCAATCCTGCGGCCGCATGTGCTACGGTATATGTGTTCATAAAGGCAATTCCAGGCTGCATTTTTGCCCGAAGTCCTGCTGTGCCAAAGGATAAAAAGCCGGAAAAAGCGCTGCGAAGCGACAACGTATCCATGGATTTGATTGTGTTTTTTGTGAGAGTGTCTACCTTGGAACTGTTCAAAAAGCGTTCTGACATTTCAATTGCGCTGGCCATGGATCGTGTCCTTTCGTGTTCATAGGATGTGAAAAGCGCCGCTGGCGCCGGCTGGTATTGCCGCTTTTATGAAAGCGGCAATACAGTGTATGCTTTCTGGAGATATATTCACAGTGATTTTATAGTAGAATTTGTTCATATTATATTCCATGGGTCTTGCGTTGATTCTGTATAGACTTCCGCCGAGCCTATGGAAAGCGGAAAGCGCTCTGATAAGCTGTGTATCCGATTCTGGGACAAGGGAAATTTCTACATAGGAAGTGTCCCGCGTCCAGTATATTTGCCCGCCCAAAAGGGCAAGCCGCAGCTCCGACTCTCCGTCGGAGGTGGTGACGTCGCATACGGCCCGGGTTTTCAGCTGATATTCATGAATCATCCGAGAAAAGGCGGGAAGTTCCCCCTCTGCGCTGCTGGATATGGGAAGTATACAAAAGCTGTTCTCCTCGGAAGCAGCTGCTTCACAGATGCTTTGAAAATCTGCTCCTGGGCTGGGTACCGCTGTGGGAAGAAGCGGTGAAAACTTCTCTCGGGCGGCTTCCGTGTAGCTGTTGGGCACATAATAAAGCAAGCTGGTTTTTGGCGACTCTGCCACATCAAATATAGGTGCAGGTTCCAAAAGATTTTGCTTCCAGAGGAGCTGCAGAAAGACCGCAAAATCCTCCGAGAGAAGCCAGGAATCTGGAAAGGCCTTGGAGTAGGCAGCAGCTGCACCCTCCGGCGAAAGACAGCCATGGGACAGAGATACGATTCTTACAAGCTCATCCAACTGTCCCAGCACAATGGCGTCTGCCTGACTGCGCAGCTTTTCCCCTTGGACTAGATTTTTCTGCAGAATTTCCAGGTCCGTCATAACATGCCCAGAATACTGTAGCTGTCACTCAAGAAAGTGCGGAGCTCATCCGGTCCCAGGCGCCGCTGACTGAGCAGGCAGAGGCTGTATATATGCTTGGAAATAAGGTCCGCTTTTTCCGGGTCGGCATCGGCAAGAGAGGCGATCAGATTGTTTGCCGTATTCAAAATCAAAGTGGACTGGGTAGGGAAGGAGGTCGGTGCATTCTGCCCCATGGCGGAATACATTTTCATCATGTCTTCCATTCTTCTGCTGTCCTCGCTGACATTCAAAACTGCAGGCACAGAGGTATCCTTCAGTGCTTCAAATTTAATTTCCGTCTGCTCAGGCACAAGCTTCTTGAAAAGCTCCGCCACGCCGGGAATCTCTGCTGCACCTTCTCCCTTCATGGCATCTGCCAGCTCCGCATCTACCCGCAGAAAATGGACACCCTCCCGTTTGCTTTCCATTAGCTGGGCAAACTGGGTATCAATGATTCTGTCCAGCAGAAGGGTCTCAATTCCCTGGGCTTCAAACATGGAGATATATCCTGCCTGCGACACTTTGTCTGCCGCATAATAGATTTTGTTTTCGTGGGTTTCCTTTGCGCCTTCCAAATACTCGTCCAAAGTGCAGAAGCCGCCGCTGCATTTTTCAAAAAGCAGGCAGGAGGCAGTTTTGTCATAAAATTTGCTGTCCCGCAGACATCCATATTCTACAAAGGTTTTCAAATCCCGCCAGATGTTTTCATAGGCGGGCCGGTCCAGGTTAAACATGGAAGTGAGCTTATCTGCCACTTTTTTGGTGATATGATTGGAGATTTTGGAAACATATCCGCTGTTTTGCAAATAGCTTCTGGAAACATTCAGCGGCAGCTCAGGGCAGTCCAGAACGCCCTTGAGCATGAGCAAATATTCCGGAATGACCTCTTTGATATTGTCCGCTACAAATACCTGATTGTAGTACAGCTTGACTTGACCCTCCAGGCTTTCAAATTCACTTTGAATTCGAGGAAAATAGAGAATTCCACGGAAGTTCAAAGGATAGTCCGCCTTCAGGTGAATCCAGAAAAGAGGTTCTCTGTAATCATGAAACACTTTTTTATAGAATTCCTTGTATTCCTCGTCCGTACAATCAGAGGGGTTTTTCAAATAGAGAGGCGTGGTATCGTTGATGGGGGAAGAATCTTTTTCTTCCTCCTTCTTTTCTTCACCATCTTCAAAATAAATTTCCACTGGCATAAATGCACAGTATTTCTGCAGGATTTCCTGCAG
>JAGZAC010000133.1 GCA_018370615.1 Clostridiales bacterium | reverse complement strand
GCAGCATTTCACCATTTTGTAACAGCCTCCCCTGTGTAAGGGGCATTTTGCGGCCGCACAGCAGCATTTTACTATTTTATAATAGCCTCCCTGTGTAGTGGGAGCCATTTTACAGCCGTGCAACAGCATTTCACCATTTTATAATAGCCTCCCCTGTGTAAGGGGAGGTGGCACGGCGTAGCCGTGACGGAAGGGTTGTTTTTATCAGCTTGTGCAACCAAATTTCAAAAATATTTCCTGTAATAGTTTCCCCTCGGTAACTACACCACAAATTTGTGCGTACTTTACGACTGCAGCTTTTTGATGTATAATATCCATATCGAATAGGTCCAAGTCAACAGTGGCAGAAAGGGAATATATATGACACAGAAAGAACGGCAGATGTATTTGATTCGGGAGTTGCTCCGGGAACTGCCGGAAAAGGCAGATAGGAAAGTTCCGGCAGACGAACAGGAGCAGAAAAGGCTGCTTCGCACACTTTTCAATATCCGTATGCCGCTGCCTGTGGGAAAGGAATTTCTGGAGATACAGGACGCCTATTTACAGGAGGAGACAAAACGTAAGGGGATTACCGACCTCGATGATCTGCTGCCGGTACAGGAGGACATCTACTTATGGCGTGGAGATATTACCACACTTCGCTGTGATGCCATTGTCAATGCGGCAAACAGCCAGATGCTCGGCTGTTTCTATCCCTGCCACGGCTGTATCGACAATGCCATTCATACCTTCAGCGGTGTGCAGCTCCGCAGGGCCTGTGCCGAAATTATGGAAAAGCAGGGCTGCGAAGAACAAACTGGCGGGGCGAAAATCACCCCGGCGTACAACCTTCCATGCAAGTACGTTCTACACACGGTAGGCCCCATTATCCGCGGCAAGCTGACAAAGAAGGACAAGGACCTGCTGGCATCCTGTTACCGTTCCTGTCTGGCGCTTGCCGAACAAAATGCTGTGCAAAGCATTGCTTTCTGCTGTATTTCTACAGGGGAGTTTCATTTTCCTAATGATATAGCTGCGGAGATTGCAGTGAATACAGTAAAAAAATATAAATTGCAGACAAACAGCAAAATGAAGGTGATATTCAATGTTTTTCGGGAAATCGACTGGAACATCTACAGAAAAATACTCAGCACAACTGCAAAAGCTGAGACATGAGCTTGACACTGCCGATGCGGTTGTGATTGGCGCAGGCGCCGGAATGTCCACCGCTGCAGGCATGGCATATGACGGTCAACGGTTTGAAAAATACTTTTCAGATTTTCAGGAGAAATATGGAATCCGTGATATGTATTCCGGCGGATTTTATCCTTATAATACATTAGAGGAATATTGGGCATGGTGGTCCCGGCATATTCTGATAAACCGCTACGAGGCCGGGGTGGGAAAGCCGTATACGGATCTGTTGGGGCTGATAAGGGATAAAGACTATTTTATCCTAACCACCAATGTGGACCATCAGTTCCAGCTTGCAGGATTTGACAAGAAGCGACTGTTTTATACCCAGGGGGATTATGGCCTGTGGCAGTGCTCCAAGCCCTGTCATGATAAAACCTATGACAATGAGGACACTGTGCGTAAAATGGTGGCTGAGCAAAAGGATATGCGAATCCCTACCGCACTCGTTCCCAAATGTCCGGTTTGCGGTGCGCCGATGACTATGAATCTTCGGACAGACGACACTTTTGTACAGGACGAAGGATGGTATGGAGCGGCAGCCCGCTGGGAAGAGTTTATCCGCCGCCACAAAAATATGCATATTTTATTTTTAGAGCTTGGCGTGGGCGCCAACACCCCTGGAATTATCAAATATCCCTTCTGGCAGATGACAGCGAAAAATCCCCATGCAGTCTATACATGCATCAATCTTGGGCAGGCCTACTGTCCGCGGGAGATAGAGCACCAGTCCATCTGCCTTGATGGGGACATCCAAAAAGTGCTTGCAGAGCTGGGCGGAGCCACTGCCATAAAAGGAGAAGAGGAGGAAGAACTATGAAAAAATGTCTGATTGTGGTAGATTATCAAGAGGATTTTGTAACCGGTGCGCTGGGATTTCCAGAGGCAGAACTGCTGGAAGACCGCATTGCGAAAAAAATACAAAGCTATAGAAAAGGCGGCGATGATATTATTTTTACCCTGGATACACACGGGGAGGATTATTTGAACACCTGTGAAGGCAGGAGCCTGCCGATTCCCCATTGCATTGCCGGTACGGCCGGACATAGATTATACGGTGCCGTGGGGGAAAATCGAAGGGAGTCGGATTACGTTTTTCCCAAAGGGACTTTTGGTTCGGACGTATTGTATGCCCATTTGAAAGAGACGCCTTATTCCAGCATTGAGCTTGTGGGAGTCGTTACAAATATTTGCGTGATTTCCAACGCGGTACTGGCAAAAACTGCCCAGCCGGAAACGGAGATTATTATAGACGCATCCTGCATTGCCTCCAACGATCCGGCCCTAAACACAGCGGCTATCGCAGTGATGGAAAGCCTCCAGATGAAGATTATTAATAAGGACGGTGCACACAATGGATGAAAGAAACCTTACGATGCTCATGGATTTTTATGAGCTCACGATGGCAAACGGCTATTTTATAAATGGGCTGGGGAAGAGAATTACCTATTTTGACATGTTCTTCCGCAGCATTCCCGACGGCGGCGGTTTTGCCATTACCGCAGGACTGGAGCAAGTGATCGATTATATAAAGGGGCTGCACTTTACAAAGGAGGATATTGATTATCTGCGGGAGAAAAAGCTATTTTGCGAGGAGTTTCTCAGCTTCCTGCAGGAATTTCGTTTTACCGGCGATATCTATGCTATTCCGGAAGGAACCCCTGTTTTTCCAAATGAGCCGATTCTGACAGTCCGGGCCCCTGCCATAGAGGCGCAGCTGATTGAAACATATATTCTCCTTTCCCTCAACCACCAGTCCCTTATTGCGACCAAGGCAAACCGTATCGTCCGAGCCGCGCAGGGCAAGGCAGTTTTGGAATTTGGTTCCCGCCGTGCCCAGGGTGCAGACGGTGCCGTACTTGGGGCAAGAGCGGCGTATATCGGCGGCTGTGCGGGAACTGCCTGCACACTGACAGATGAACTGTACGGGGTCCCTGCCAGCGGGACCATGGCCCACTCCTGGGTGCAGATGTTTGATTCGGAATATGAGGCATTTCGTGCGTATTGTGAGGTATATCCGCAAAATGCAACGCTTCTTGTGGATACGTATAATACACTGAAAAGCGGCGTGCCCAATGCCATCCGCGCTTTCAAGGAGGTACTTGTTCCCCGTGGAATTGCGAATTTTGGGATTCGATTGGATTCCGGTGATATTTCCTATCTTTCCAAAAGAGCAAGAAAGATGCTGGACGAAGCGGGACTGGAAAGCTGCAAAATCGTAGCTTCCAATTCTTTGGATGAGCATCTGATACAGGATTTGATCGCACAGGGAGCAAAAATCGATATATTTGGAGTGGGCGAGCGCCTGATTACGGCAAAAAGCGCCCCCGTTTTTGGAGGCGTTTATAAGCTTGCTGCGGTGGAGAACGAGCAGGGGGAGATCATCCCCAAAATCAAAGTGAGCGAAAACACCGCAAAGATTACAAATCCACACTATAAAAAGCTTTATCGGTATTATGACAAAGAGAGCGGAAAGGCGCTCGCGGACGAGCTTTGTGTTTGGGATGAGGTGGTGGACGGAAGCCGTCCTCATACCATTTTTGATCCAAATGCAGTATGGAAGACCAAAACACTGACGAATTTTCGCGTGCGGGAGCTGCAGGTCCCTATATTCAAAGGGGGAAAATGCGTCTATGTTTCTCCTCATCTGGATGAGATCCGGTCTTACTGCGCCGAACAGGTGGAGACACTTTGGGATGAAGTCAAAAGATTTGAGAATCCCCATGCGTATTATGTGGACCTGTCAAAACGGCTGTGGGAGGAAAAAAACAGATTGTTGGAGGAGGCTGGAAGATAGGCGGGCTGCCACGAAGCTCCGCTCCCAATCGTTAAAACTATTTGCTCACATTTTTTGAGCAAGATTTTTCCCGCTCTCCAAGAACACTGCTCTGCATAGTTTGCGGCTGACTTCCATATTTCATCATATTCTTGGTTTTATTATCATCTGCTCACTTTCTCTCAGGTAAATCTTTTTATGACACATAGATTAAAAGAAGTCGACCACTTTACGGCAATCGACTTCTTTTGCAGAAATGTGTAAGGGTGAGACAGAATGGCACCTATCATCTTTTGCAAGGCAGCCTAAACTCTCGCAGTAGAAGACTATGTTCAAGAGGAAGAAAGGCTACAGATTAAATTGCTCTTTTATCTTGTATGCAACAACATCCGGATCAAGATAGGAATTGTCTATTTTTATATAATTATCAAAGGGAATTTCGCCTTCCAAACTCTCACAACGGTGATTGGCATCATCATTTAATAACCTTTGTCTGGACATATCCAAATCGCGCTTTGATGCTTTGTTTTTTAAACGATTTTCGGTTACATTGCGCTCTAATCGAATCTCTTGCGAGGCAACAAGCTCAACATAATAGAACTCTGTATCCTTATTTTTTTGTTTAAAAATATCTTTAACATGTTCAATATAATCCCAATCAGAATGCATATCAAACGCCCACATAATGGTAAAAATAAGCCCATAACATTCTGAATCCGCAAATTCTTCGAAAACCACTTCCCTTAAACGATATATGGCTTTCGTATTAAAATATCCGAATATCTCGATAACCGGTTCAATCGTCATATGGTTATGAAATAGTCGCAAATCTGTTATTTTCATCAATTCTTGACCTACTGTCATTTTACCGACCGCTGCATTTCCTATTAAAAACAATACCTTCATAGAATACCACCTCTTTCACCAATATTTAGATGTATTCAATATATTATCATAAAACGCAAAAGAAGTCGACTGTTTTACAACAATCGACTTCTTTCTACACTGGGCCGTGCTGACAAAAAAGATACCCGTGCACATTTAGAAAACCAACTGCGAGCCCAGCGAAGCGGGGCGCAGTTGGAGAGGAGGAGCGACGGAGTGAATGAGAGGCGGCGCTTGCTTTGAAAAAGAAAACGCCGTCGCGAACGATACGAAGTCCACGACGACGTGGTCTGGGTTACAAAATAGATACCCACTGCCGGTCGAGCTGCAAAATAAAAAACGGTCGGCAACCCCTTACGAATTGCCGACCGCAGGTCTGTCTAAAAGCGCAAGGATTAATACAAATTAACGCCGCCTTATAATTCCATGTCTCCTTATAAGGAAGGGTGCAATGGTTTCAAAAAGGCAGTTCATTATCATCTATTTCTTCAATATCTGCCTCTTTTTCTTTATCGATCTCATCAATCTTGTTGCGTAGTTGAAGGATATCACTGTTATCCGATTTTGAAATAACCTTACTATTTAATAAGGATTTGAAAAAATCATTAACATCTGGATCTCCTAAAATCCATGTAACCTGAAAATTGTTAAGCGCGATTCGACTCAAATCTATTATTTGGGGGACACTCCACTCGGAATAATTCGCTAACTGTGCGACAATCGCATGTGTAGT
>JAGZAC010000132.1 GCA_018370615.1 Clostridiales bacterium | reverse complement strand
GTCAATATTGTGCTGGAAGAGGGTCTAGCAAGAAATCCTTCTCCGGTATATTTGCCATAGGCTTCCTGACGGGTCCAAAGTCGATAGAATTCGTCGGCATTGGAGGGAGCATCAGTGCTGTGAAGGTAACGTTTTGCAATCTTTTCCAAACGGTGGGGATCTGCACTGAAATCTACTTTTTCAATATCAATGCCTATATTTCCCGTAGCTTCCAGGAAAAACAGCATACCATTTTCCCATATCCATGTTGTAGATACACATGGGTCGGGCTTTAATACAATAGCGGGGGATGCCGAAGGGGCTTCCTCGGAAAAATGTGCATTTGTGCTTACTGCACAGCAGCAGAGCTCGGCGCTGTGGGATATGGAAAAATGAAAGGGTGCGCCTGCAGCGTAAGGCTTGCCCTCTTTGGTTTTTTCAAATATATATGCTGCGGGATCCAGTCCAAAACGACAGAGCAGGCGGTCTCGCAGGCAGATTCCGGCTGCATGTTGGGCCATATACGTGTTTTCGCAGGAGGCAAATGCAATTGCGACCATATGCTGCTCCTTTATTTTTGCTTTTTCAGTTTGCGCTTATAAGTATGTGTTCCAAAGTAAAACTTCGGCAGCTTCATCATACGTCCGATGCGCCATGGCTCACAGCAAAGGCGGTAGAACCACTCCAAACCAAGCTTAATAAAAATCTTTGGGGCGCGCTTGGTGTTCCCGGAGTAAACATCTAAACTGCCTCCCAATCCTAAAAACAGCTTCACGCCCGGCAGACGAGCACGGTTTTCCCAAATCCATTTTTCCTGGAGCGGTGCTCCAAGGCACACGAACAAAATAGAGGCGCCGGAGGCGCTGATTGCCGCAATGGTCTGGTCATTTTCCGGGCCTTCTTTTTTGCAGTACCCATCTTTTGTGCCGACAATTTTCAATCCAGGGTATTTTTCTTCCATGATTTTTTTGCACTGGTCCGCGATAGATTGTCCGCTCTCACATCGAGAGGCATCCTTTCCTCCAAACAGAAATACGGGATAGCCTTCCTTGGCGGCCAGCTGCAGTACCCGCTCACCGAGTACAACTCCCGCCACCTTTTCCTTCAGTGGTGTGCCCAGGATTTTTGCGGCTTTGATAACGCCCACCCCATCGGGGACAATCAATTCTGCCGAATTGATAATAGGATAGTAGGACGGGTCGTCAATACACAGCTGTACAATTTCAGAATTTGGAGTATATACAGCGGTGGGGGTTCCTTTCTCCATATTTTCATGTATGTAGTCCACTGCATCCTGCAGGGTGACATTGCAAACCTGTACGCCGCGGACATCGATTCTTTCAAGTTCCATAGCTGCTCCGTTCTAACAAAAGAATGGCTTCAGATGCTCGTTGTAAACAGATCTGAAGCCTTGCAGATTTTTTGCGTTTATTTCGCGTTAGCGGTAGACTCCATGAAAGAGACAACATCTCCCACTGTCACCAGCTTATGCACATCATCGTCACTGATAATGACATCAAATCTATCTTCGCAAAGGAGCAGCAAGTCGGCAAGCTCCAATGAGTTGATGCCAAGATCGCTTACCAGCTCGGCGTCCATAGAGATATCCTCCGGACTGATATCCAATTCATCTACCAAGATTTCCTTCAATTTTTCAAACATTTGTATTCTCCAATCGCTAATGAGATTATTTTACCAGAAAACGCTTGATTTTCTTGGAAAGTGTTTTTTCAAAATCTTCGTGACGCACTTCAAACCGGTTGATGTGTTTGTAAGGAGGCAGTGTGCGGTTGATTTGTGCAATGGCCTCTTTTAAAATAAAGCTCACAGCCGTATCTGTTGTGCCTTCCCCAAGCACTTCATAGTTGGGGACAATGACTGCGGTAATCACCACTTCGCCGGAAGCCTCCTCCCGGCCTACAACGACGCATTCCCGTACGGCGGAAATCCGATTCAGCTTTTCCTCCAGCTCTTCCGGGTACACGTTTTTTCCGTTGGAGGCAATAATTACATTTTTCAAGCGGCCGGTAATAGTAATGTAACCGCTTTTATCCATGGTTCCCACGTCGCCGGTGCGGAACCAGCCGTCCTTCGTGAAGGCTGCACGGTTTGCTTCATCGTTTTTATAGTATCCCAGCATGACGTTGTCGCCTTTTACCAGGATTTCGCCCTCGCCATTGGTGCTTTCCGGCAGGGGATCGATTTTTACTTCACAGTTGAGCACAGGCTGTCCTACGGTGTTGAATTTTACCTTGCCCGCTCGGTTTACTGCAACAAGAGGGGAGCATTCCGTAATGCCATAACCCTGCAGTACTGTAATGCCGAAGGAGTAAAAGTCCCGGATAATTTTCGGATCAATGGGTGCGCCTCCTACAACAATGCTTTTCAGATTTCCCCCGAAGGCAGCGGTAATCTGAGAAAACATTTTTGGACGCAAATCAATGCCCAATTTCAGCATGGAATCGCTGATGGCCATAGCAGCGCGCACCTTTTTGGTCATACCCTTGCGGCGCAGTTCCTCCCAGATTCGCTTGTGCACAGTTTCCAAAAACAGGGGAACCAAAACCAGCAAAGTGGGTTTGAAATCTTTAAAATTGCGTGTCGCGTAGCGCAGACCATCGCAGATATAGGAGGTGACTCCCAGATTGGATGCGGCAAACTGCCCGCAGGTGAGCTCATAGGTGTGATGAATGGGAAGAACAGAAACCAAAGAGTCGTCTCTGTCATACTGCATAGCGTCACAGGATGCATTTACCGCGGCAGTCAGATTTCCATGAGAAAGCATAACCCCTTTGCTGGTGCCGGAGGTGCCGGAGGTAAACAAAATGGCACACATGGCTCCCATATCTATCTCATGATCCAGAAAAGCAGTATCTCCTTTTTCCAGGGCTTCTTGTCCCTTGGCAACTACCGACTGGAAAGGCAAGACAGATGCATTTCCTTCAGAAGCATTTATAGGAATCAAATAATCCAGAAAAGACAGATTTTCTCGAATGGAGTCGATTTTTCCGCCCATGGATGCAGTGTAGACCAGCGCGCTGCACTCGGCAATTTTCATAAATTCCACCATCTGGTCGCCATCCAGCTCCCGGTCCAGGGGAACGATTACACCGCCGGTGGAAACGGTGGCAATAAACGCTGTGACCCAGGCAGGGTGCGTGTCCCCCACTACGGCGATATTTTTGCCGGCCAGACCGATTTGATACAGTCCGGTGCCAAATGCACAGATACCGTCCCAGAATTCACGATATGTGGTTTTTTTGGTTTCACCGTTTTCCTTAAAAATGTACAACGCCTTGTCACCGTAAATTTCTGCATTGGACTGTGCCATCTGCCGCAGATTTTCTACGTGCTTGGGAGGTTGTACAGGCTTTAAATTATTATATGGTCTCATTTTTCATCCATTTCTCCGGAATACCGGGTGAATAGGTGATGTACGTTTCGTACAAATATTTTGATACAATAATATTATTATAGTTATCTGTGTATTTTATGTCAAGTCCTTGCGGGAAATTTCTACGTATGTCGCCTTGACATACAGTAGTGTAACATGTAAAATAACAACTGTAAGTATCAAATCGGTGTGGTATACCTACTTGGAGGGAACATGAAGTTCGCGATAGAATTTTTGCAGTGCCGGCAGGAGTCGGACAGGGAGTGCATATACCGAAGGGTGTTTAAACTGTGGGAGGACTGCTTTGCAGATGACAGGGAGTATATCTGGGAGTTTTGCCATGACATGCCCCTGTATGGCGCAGTTCTTGCAATGGATGGGGAAAAAGCTGCCGGGATGGCCTTGCTTTTGCAGCCAGACGCCAGTATGGCAGCATACTATGGCTATGGTGTATGTACACATCCGGCATACCGGGGCCGGGGAATTTGCAGGAAAATCCACGAGAACATCCGCACGATTTGTGAAAAAAACCACGCTGGATATTTTGTCCGCCCGGCTGCAAGAGAACTGACGGCGCTGTATCAGAAGCTGGGGTTGCAGACACTGCTGTGGGAAGACGAGCGGATTGTGACCACAGGAGAGGTATATTCTCACATGCTGCTTTCGCCGGAGGAATATGCAGAGATACGGAAAAGATATTATCCTGATGGATGCCATTGGGATGCGGACGCTATTCGCTTCATGTGCCGGCACGGGTATACTGCTGCTGGCTTTTCTCTAAACGGTACAATGTGCGCGGCGTTTCTTTCTGAGGAAGAGCGGATGGTATGTGAGCTTTGTGCGCCAGAACATCTTTTAGAGCGTGCAGCAGTTTATGCGGCTTCTGCGCTGGGGGGACAGGCGATGGTACGTTTTTCCGGAGACGAGCAGTGTGGATGCAGTGCCGTGATGGGATATGGGGTTCAGGAAAATTTCTATTTTAACTTATATTTGGAATAATTTTAGTAGGGAAGGTTGATGTGTTAAAACAACCCTTCCGTCAGCTGCGCTGCCACCTCCCCTTGCACAGGGGAGGCTTAAACAAAAGTCCCCCTTGTGCAAAAGGGGGAAGGCTCTGCGCAGCAGAGTCAGGGGGATTGTTTTATTATTCAGCAGCCCCTCCGTCAGCTGCGCTGACACCTCCCCTTGCACAGGGGAGGCTAAGCTAAAAGGCCCCCTTGTGGGGAGGTGCGCAGCACTCCAGGGGCATGCCGGCATTGTTGGCTGGGGGATTGTCATAAGGAGCTTACTGAGGCAAGCAGACGGTAAAGGTAGATCCCACACCTGGCGTTGCATCTACATGAATGGTGCCGCCGCAGAGCTTTATGATACGACTGACGATAGCAAGGCCTAAACCGTTCCCTTCGCTTTTGCGTGAAGTATCTCCCTGATAAAATTTATCAAATATGTGTTCCATGGTGTCCGCATCCATGCCGATGCCTGTATCGCGAATTTCCGCTTTGATGGTATTCTCGGTATTTGTCAATTCTATATTGATGGTACCGCCTTCCGGAGTGAATTTAATAGCATTGGACAGCAGGTTCAGCCATACCTGCATAAGGAGCTCGTCATTGCCGTAGTAGATTACATCCTGAAGCTCTACATTCAGCTCCAAATTTTTCCCGCTCCAGTCTGCTTCCAGCAGAAGAACTGCCTGGCGAAGCTGTTCGTCCAGACGATAGGGCTTTTGATCTGTTATGATCTCCTGGCTTTCCAGCCGGGAGATTTTTAAAATGTTGCCGGAAAGAGTGGAAAGCCGATGGGTGGCCCGAATCATCCGGTCAACATATTCATCATGTTCTTCTTTTGAAAGACGGTCATCTTTCAAAAGAACGGCGTACCCTTCTATGGAGGAGAGGGGCGTTTTAAATTCGTGAGAGAGGTTGGCGATAAAATCTCCGTGAACCGTTTCGGTGTTCTGCAGCTGCTGCACCATACGGTTGAAGTTTTTCGCCATCATCGACAGTTCCTCAATCCGTCGGTCCTCCGGCACCTGCACTTGAAAATTCCCGTGGGACACTTCTCTCAGCGCATTGCTGAATTTTAGAATGGGGTTCAGGATTCTATGGCCTACAATGGCGGATATAGTAACGCCAGCCGCCATGCTCAGCAGATACAGTACCACGAAGGTGGCCATAATATCCATTCCTGCAAAG
>JAGZAC010000131.1 GCA_018370615.1 Clostridiales bacterium | reverse complement strand
AGCATGACGCGGCGGAACCGGGACGATACAGATGAAAAAATTCTTGCCAGCCTGGCGTCGCTGCTTCATCTGGAAGTGCTTCCCGCTGTAATATTTTCACTTCCCATATTGGAAATATCGTATGCTTCAATTTTTTCGGGAAGCACTTCCAGATGAAGCAGCGACGCCAGGCTGGCAAGAATTTTTTCATCTGTATCGTCCCGGTTCCGCCGCGTCATGCTGTGACGCACAGCGTCCCGCTGGGCCATCTTGCATAAATCTCGTGGAATCCCCCGCACCGGGGTGCGAAGCTGAATTTTCCGCCCTGCCCTCTGGGACAGATAGGCGGCCGTAGTCTCACGATCGCTTTCACTTAGGGAAAAAGACAGGTAAATCTCCTTTGGAATATATTCTCTGTACCGATACAGGTTGACGATAAACGCCGCAAACGGAGAGTCCTCACGGGCGTCCCCAGGCGAGGATTCTTCTTCATTGTAGGTTTCGGCTCCTGTAATCTCGTCTGCCCCGAACATAAAATACTCACTGTCGCAGATTGCGCCGCCGCGGATATACAGCACCGCTGCACAATCGCAGCCCTCGTGGGAGGACAAGGCAATCACATCACAGTCTGTATCAGGAGACAGTTGGGTTTTCTGCCGGTCTCCCAATCGGTGAAGGGCTGCGATGGCATCCCTGCATCTGGCCGCCTCTTCAAAGCGCTCCTGCTCCGCAGCCCGCTCCATACGTTCCACCAGAGACTTCTCCACATCCTTTGTATTTCCCCGGAGGAGCTGGACGGCACATTTGATCAGTTCACCGTATTCCTGGGCGCTCACCTCACCCGTACATACTCCGCAGCACCGGCCGATTTGCCGGTATACACACGGCCTACCCTTTCCGATGTCTTCAGGAAATTTCTTTTTGCAGGATGGGATCCCCAAGGTTTTTTCTATAGTGGAAATCACATTGCCAATTACCTTGGTGTTGGAATAGGGACCAAAATACAGTCCCCGCTCTCCCCGCTTGCGGGTCATGACAATCCTGGGGTATTCTTCCTCTGTAGTGACCTTAATATAGGGATAGGATTTCGCATCCTTCAGTAAAATATTATATTTGGGCGTATATTGCTTGATGAGATTGTTTTCCAGCACCAGGGATTCCATTTCCGTATCGCAGGTGATATATCGGAAATCCCGCACATGGGACACCATACGAGAGGTTTTGATATCGTGAGCGCCGTGGAAATACTGGCTGACCCTGTTTCGCAGCGCCCTGGATTTTCCTACGTAAATCACCTTGCCCGCCTTGTCCTCCATAATATAGACGCCGGGCGTCCTGGGCAGCAGAGCGGCTTTTTTCTGCAGATATTCCAGCACCTGCATATTCTGTTCCATATGCGCCCTCCTCTCCAGAGCAAAATCCATTTTGCTGGAAGCAAAAAGCCGCCCGGTGCGGGCGGCTGCTATGAGATATTCGTTTACTCGTTGAATCCTGTGTCGATGAGCGCAGCAAGGCCCTCCACAGCTTCCTCTTCATCTGCGCCGTCAGCAATGATGGTGATATTCATTCCTTTGACAATTCCCAGCGACAAAACTCCAAGCAGACTCTTTGCGTTGATTCTGCGGTCCTCTCTCTCTACCCAGATCGCGCTTTTATAGGAGTTCGCTTTTTGGATGAAAAAGGTTGCCGGTCTTGCATGAAGACCCACATTATTCTTTATAGTTACTTCACGTGATAACATATTCCATACTCCCGAACTTTCAAAAAATTGCCGAAATGATGATATACGGCTTTGTACCGCTTCATTATAGCAAACAAAATTTGCAAAATCAAGTGCTTTTCCATAAATTCTGAAATTTGGCTTCGTTTTATAAAAAACACAAAAGAAAAAAGTGATTTTTCAGTGATTTTGTTATGGATTTTCCCATGCTGCAAAGCTATCGCAAAACAATCTCTCCGACTTGCCTGTAGCAAGTCACCCCTAGGAGTTGCTATGCAATTCCCCATAAGGGGGCCTTTTTACCTTTTTAATTTAAGCCTCCCCTGTGTAAGGGGAGGTGTCAGCGTAGCTGACGGAGGGGTTGTTTAAATAGAGCACCTCCAGTCAACTGCACCGGTCTTTTCCCTTATGTATCGCTGCCCGATAAAAAAACTACCGCAATTATGTTTGCATCCCAATCGTTGTTATTGTATCATAGTGCAATCATTTATCACAAGACGTTTGACAAAGTTCTCGGGAATTTATCAGATACAGAATAGAATTAAAAAATAAACAAGAATCCTCCTTTTCCCTTGACAAGCAGCAGGATGCATGCTATACTTTGCATATATATTACAAAAGCTATGATGGAGACAGTAACAAAAGAACTTTTCAAACTGCAGCGAGCCGGAGACAGTGGAAGCCCGGTGTCTGAGCTTTTTGTGAAAATCACTCCTGAGCCGCAGGGCGAACAGCAGTAGCCCCCGCCGGTGCCCGGCCGTTATCCCGGGCGCATATGACAGTATGCAGGTGGTTTGTAAGGGTCCCCCTTGTCTTGCGGCAAGGGGTTTTTTATCATTAATACAAATACTATAGAAAGGCATAGACGATCATGTACAAAAAAGTGCCCACGGACCTAAATTTTGTCGGCCGTGAACGAGACACGCTTGCTTTCTGGAAGGAAAACAAAATCTTTGAAAAAAGTATGGAGGAGCGCAAGGACTGCCCGGGCTATACCTTTTATGACGGTCCTCCAACGGCAAACGGAAAGCCCCATATAGGCCATGTGCTCACCCGAGTCATCAAGGATATGATTCCCCGATACCATGCCATGAAGGGCTGCAACGTCCCCCGTAAGGCCGGATGGGACACCCATGGCCTCCCTGTTGAGCTGGAAGTAGAAAAGCTGCTGGGCATCAACGGGAAAGAGCAAATCGAGGCATACGGCATCGCGCCCTTTATCGAAAAGTGTAAGGAGTCCGTATGGAAATATAAGGGCATGTGGGAAGATTTCTCTGAAACAGTAGGCTTCTGGGCCGACATGGAACATCCCTATGTAACTTACCACAACACCTATATTGAATCGGAATGGTGGGCACTGAAGCAAATCTGGGACAAGGGACTTTTGTATAAGGGCTTCAAAATCGTCCCCTACTGTCCCCGCTGCGGCACTCCGCTCTCCTCTCACGAAGTGGCACAGGGCTATAAGGACGTAAAAGAGCGTTCTGCCATAGTGAAAATGCCCATCATAGGTGAAGACGCAGCTTTCCTGGTCTGGACCACTACCCCCTGGACACTGCCTTCCAATGTAGCGCTGTGCGTCAACCCGGACGCAGAGTATATCCGGGCAAAAAAGGGTGACGAGACATTTATCCTAGCCCACGCCCTGGCCGACAAGGTCCTAGGTGAAGGAGAATACACCGTTTTGGAAACCATGCCGGGTAAGGCATTGGAATATAAAGAATATGAGCCCTTGTTCCGTTTTGTATCTCCAAAGGAAAAATGCTGGTATGTCACCTGTGACGGCTACGTCACCATGGAAGACGGTACCGGCGTCGTCCATATCGCTCCCGCCTTCGGTGAAGATGACGCAAGAGTGGGCCGAGAGTACCAATTGCCCTTCGTCCAGCTGGTAGACGCAAAAGGCGAAATGACCGCTGAAACCGAGTGGCCCGGTGTATTTGTAAAAGATGCAGACAAGCTGGTACTGCGCCGCCTGGAGGAGCTGGGGCTGCTGTATGCAGCGCCTCTGTTTGAGCACAGCTATCCCCACTGCTGGCGGTGCGATACACCCCTGATCTACTACGCACGAGACAGCTGGTTTATCAAAATGACTGCAGTGAAGGACCGACTGGTGGCCAACAATAAGACGGTCAACTGGATTCCCAAATCCATCGGAGAAGGTCGGTTCGGCGACTGGTTGGAAAACGTTCAGGATTGGGGCATCAGCCGCAACCGGTACTGGGGCACCCCCCTCAACATCTGGGAATGTGCCTGCGGACATCGGCACAGCATCGGCAGCATTGAAGAACTACGCAGCATGTCCGACAATTGTCCCGAGGACATCGAGCTGCACCGTCCCTATATCGATGCAGTAAAAATCAAGTGTCCAAAGTGCGGCGGCGAAATGTCCCGGGTCCCGGAGGTCATCGACTGCTGGTTTGACTCCGGTGCCATGCCCTTTGCCC
This sequence comes from Clostridiales bacterium, assembly GCA_018370615.1. Taxonomy (GTDB): domain Bacteria; phylum Bacillota; class Clostridia; order Oscillospirales; family CAG-272; genus Avispirillum. The sequence continues at coordinate 1,432 of JAGZAC010000131.1, read as the reverse complement.
AGCACCACTATCCTTTTGAAAACAAAGAGCTGTTCCAGTCCCAGTTCCCTGCCGATTTCATCTCAGAAGCAGTGGACCAAACCCGCGGCTGGTTCTATTCCCTCCTGGCCATCTCCACCCTGCTGTTTGACCGCGCGCCTTATAAAAATGTAATTGTCTTAGGTCTGGTACAGGATGAAGATGGGCAAAAAATGTCCAAATCCAAAGGAAACGCCGTCGATCCCTTCAAAGCCCTGGATACTCACGGAGCCGACGCGATTCGTTGGTACTTCTATACCAACTCCGCCCCCTGGCTGCCCTCCCGGTTTAGCGACAGGGCTGTGACGGAGGGGCAGCGGAAAGTGATGGGCACCTTGCAAAACATCTACGCCTTCTGGGTACTGTACGCCAACATCGATTCCTTTGACCCCACAAGGTACCATTTGGACGACTGCAGCCTCACCGTGATGGACCGGTTTATCCTGTCCCGTCTGAACACCATGATCCGGGGAATCGATGAAAATCTGGCAGCCTACCGGATCCCGGAAGCTGCAAAATATCTCTCCTCCTTCATCGATGAGCTTTCCAACTGGTACGTACGCCGATGCCGGGAGCGGTTTTGGGTAAGCGGGATGAACGACGACAAAGTTGCAGCGTACATGACCTTGTACCATGTACTGGTAGAAACTGCCAAAGCCGCCGCACCCATGCTTCCCTTCATGGCGGAGGATATCTACCGCAACTTAGTCTGCACAGTGGACAAAACGGCACCTGTCAGCGTACACCTGTGTGATTTTCCAAAATGGGACGCTGCTCGCATCGATTCCACTCTGGAAGATGAAATGGAGTTTATTTTGAACGTAGTCACGCTGGGACGCAACGCCAGAAATGCCGCCAATATCAAAAACAGACAGCCTCTGTCCGTGATTTATGTAAAAACAGACCGCACTGTCAGCGACTATTACAGAGACATTGTAAAAGATGAGCTGAATGTAAAAGACGCTGTCTTTACAGAGGATATTTCCGCTCTGTCTTCCTACAGCTTCAAGCCCCAGCTAAAAACCGTAGGACCTAAATACGGCAAGGTACTGGGACAGATCCGTCAGCATTTATCTGAGCTTGACGGCAACGCGGCGATGGAAGAGCTGGAAAAAGCCGGCGTACTCCGGTTCACCGCAGGGGATACGGAAGTGGAGCTTTCGAGGGAGGATTTGCTTATTGACGTGCAGCAAAAGGAAGGGTATCACTCTGTGGCCGACATGGGCATCACCGTAGCCCTGTGTACTGTGCTCACCGACGCGCTTATCGAAGAAGGCTTCGTCCGGGAGCTGATCTCCAAGGTACAGACGATGCGTAAGGATGCGGACTTTGATGTGATGGACCACATTTCTGTGCAAATTACCGGAAGCGACAAAATCCGAGAGATTTTGTCCAAGGACTCCACCGCTTTCCG
>JAGZAC010000130.1 GCA_018370615.1 Clostridiales bacterium | reverse complement strand
CCGTCCTGAAGTTTGAAAACCTGTGACACGGCACCGCGGGTCCCGGAAGATCCGGCGGACGCCCTGTATCAGAAGGAGATCGCCAACGTCAGGGGTTGGCACCAGAAGATCCACAAGCTGGCAGTGGGCTGATTTTCGGAGAAGCAGACCAGACGCAGATGTCCCGGCGCCGATTACGGCGCCGGGACGTTTTTCGTGCCGTGAGCCTGCCTGCCCACGGAAATTTTCCGACTAACAATCAACCATTCAACATTGCCGGTTCTGCGTTTTCTACTACCACCAGAAAGCATTGCCCGCCGACGTCTATGAGTTTGAGGCCGTATTCATCTAATAACATCTGCTGAATGTCTTGAACAGAAATCTCGCCGTCCGCGATCTCTTCATTCATAGCCGCCCGTTGAAGCACAATTCGGAGTTCCTCCGAAGAAAGAATTCTTTTCCGAATCATTGGCTCTGCGATGGTTGCAAATGCCGCAGAGACAGCAATTGTGGTTATCGTGCGGATAAAATGCGTCAAATCTCCCTCGGTATGAATCACAGAGGAGGGTCACTGGAGCGATAAAGAGACACCAGTCAGCTCCCGGATCTTAACAAGCTCCTGCTCCCTGATTTTCTCCAGATCATAATTCTTAGGACTGATTGGAATCCGATTGGGGTTAATCTTCTTTCGCTTTATGGCAAACGCTCCGCTATTTCTTTGGAGTATTTTTGACTATTTCTGTGACGGCCTTAATTTAACAATATATAGAAATGGAAAGAATGCTTGACGCGGCAGCCGTCAAAGGTATACATACAGCATCTGACTGATTTAAAACGGCACTTATTTCAGGAAGCAGACAAATCTGTCCAATCGCATTTCGGCCAGCAGTTCCGTTATCATAGATATAGAGGCCTTGCTCTCCGGTAAAACATCCATGCAGACCTTTTCTGCTTGAGTCTCGTCCCTCTTGCACAGTTCCATCCAAATCACACCCTTCCTCAAAATTTTTTCATGATACCACATTTGAGGAATGAGCGCAAGGGCTCGCCCATCTCAGCGGGAAAAGACAGCATTCAGGAATAAAGTGCAACACATTAAAGCGTGCGGCGAACTGGTTTGCATAGCCGATGAAGAATGAGTCCTTTTGAAGAAGAAGCACAGGACTATATGGATACGGCAAAAGGGTTAGCAGAGAGTATAAAGGAATAATCTGCTGACTGCTATTTAACAACTATTTGTAAAAAGGCCCGGAGGCATTGCATCGCAATGCCTCCGAGTCTTGCCTGCAAATACTGCAAAAATTGTGCAATCCCACTGAAACACTTGTGTCCCAATAGGTTTTCCTTTTCTGGAGTTGGCTCCCGGAGAATGCAGCTAATGAGGCAGCGACATTTTGGCCTATCTCATCAAAAAATATAAACTTGGGAAAACTTCTAGGACGCAGAGGGTTACCTACCCTAAGATTTTCTTCCAAAGACTCCGTTATTTTGATGCAAATGAAGGCATCAATCCGATAATGGTAGACTTTATCTATAAAAATTTCATGATATCTTTACACAATTTGCATGTTCCCAAAATGAAGTTGCGAAGCAGAGTTTTTCGTGATATACTGAAAAATACAAAAATTGCTAATATAACAGACACCTTGATGATAAACACCAACCTCAACAGCATATTCTTGGGGAGCTTTATCGGTTCTAAACGAGTGTGTTCCGAGAGAGGAAGGAAAGAGAGGTGTTCTTAGTGAAGAAAACAGAAAGGATACCTTTCAAAATGAGCAAACCTCAGCAGTTGTCGGAGAAATATACGAAGGAGATTTTCCAAGAGATCAAGTCCGGCATATATTCTCGGGCAGACCGTCTTCCCTCGGAACCAGATATCGCAAAGCACTTTGGCATCAGCCGGACCATGGTGAGGGACTGCCTTTCTACACTGGAACGGGAGGGATTTATCAGCCGTAAGCATGGGATTGGTACTATTATCAATCAGCATGTGTTGGATGTGAAGGTGCGGTTGGATCTGGAAGAGGAATTTCTGGATATGATTCGCTCCGCTGGCTATATACCTGGTGTGGCATTTGTCCGTAATGCGATGGGGAAAGCAGATGTTCGTACAGCGCAGAAGCTTGGAATTAAAGCGGGGGAGGATGTAGTAATCAGTGTCCGCCTAATTACAGCTGATGGTGCGCCAGCAATCTATTGCGTAGACCACATTGCGCGTCGGAGTATCGTCGCAAAAGAATATGACCTTTCGCTTTTGGACAGTCCTGTATTTGAGTTTGTGGAACAATATTGCGGCACAGAGATTTATATGGACCTATCTGAAATTAGTGCTGTGGCTGCGGATGCAGAGCGGGCCGATGTGTTTCAGATCCCACAGGGCTCTCCGCTTTTGTACATCGATGAACTGGGATACAATTTTGTGGGTCAACCCATTTTGTATTCTCAGGAGTATTACGCAAACGGCATCTTCAAGCACACAATTCTGCGAAAAAAAATATAAATACCCCAGAGTTTTGTGAGAGTTCGAGAAAATCGGCTCTCTTTTTTTTCGCAAAAGTGCATTGATTTGGTGGTGCCGCTTTGATACTATAAATGTATATCTATTTGTATTACAAATAGATACTACAAAAATGGGGGTGCTAAAATGGCAAAAGAAACACAGCTTGTAAACAGCGGTTCTTTTCTGGAAAAGAGATTCCATCTCAAGGAAAACCACACCAATGTGAGAACTGAGATCATTGCTGGATTGACTACGTTCTTGACCTGTACCTATATTTTGGCGGTAAATCCGGCGATTCTGTCCTCAACAGGAATGGATTCCAAGGCGGTACTATGGGCGACGGCTATCTCGGCAGCTATCGCCTGCATCGCAATGGGCCTTTTGACTAATTTTCCTTTTGCCTTAGCGCCTGCCATGGGACTCAACGCATATTTTGCCTACACAGTCTGCGGTACGCTGGGGCTGTCATGGCAAAATGCCCTGGCCTGTGTGTTTGTGGAAGGTGTTACCTTCAGTATCCTCAGCGTTGCAGGTGTACAGGAGCGCATTGTTAACGGCATTCCAGAGTGCGTTAAGCAGGCTATTTCTGCGGCTATCGGCTTTTTCATTGCATTCTCGGGGCTGCATAATTCTGGTATCATAGCCTATGACCCTGATAATTTGCTGTGCCTGGGCAATTTGCAGGATCCCGGTGTCATTCTGGCTCTATTGGGGATTCTCCTGACAGCGGGACTGGTTATTATGAGGGTCAAAGGCGCCATCCTCATAGGGATATTGGCTATTACCTTTGCAGGTATGCTTTTTGAAAACCCGGCTACAGGTGCTACCTATACCCAATGGCAGGGTCTGGTCTCTTTGGAAAACCCCATTGAGGCGCTAGCACCTACCTTTGGACAACTGACATTTGATGGCCTGTTTGGGGGCGGTGTGGCGGCTATCATTGGTGTTCTCTTTGCCATTTTTAGTTTTTTGTTTGTGGATATGTTCGACAGTATCGGCGTGCTGGTAGGTGTGGGAATCAAGGCTGGTTTTGTCAACGAAAAGGGTGAACTGCCCGGCGCGGGCAAAGCTCTGTTTGTGTCTGCAGCAGGGGCTGCAGTAGGAGCTGTGTTCGGCACCCAGACCGTCACGGTGTTTGGTGCAGAGAGTACCACAGGTATTGCTGAGGGCGGAAGAACAGGTCTTACTGCCATTACCACAGGGGTGTTCTTTCTGCTGTCGCTGCTCTTCACCCCGCTGTTTTTGATGATCCCCAGTATTGCCACCGCCCCGGCACTGGTTATGGTGGGTATCTTTATGATTGAGCCGCTGATGCATGTGGACTTGAGTGATACCAAGACTGCTTTCCCGGTATTCATCTGCGTGGCTTTTATGGCGTTTACCTTCAATATCGCCTATGGTATCCTCTTCGGACTGCTGGCTTACACTGGCGGACAGGTCTTTGCTGGCAATGCTAGAAAGCTCCCGATTTCCACTTGGATACTGACAGGCGTGTTCCTACTGTATCTGCTTTTGGAAATCTTTTTTAACTGAGGCCCGGCAGGACGATTCATCGGGAGTACATTTCAATCAAGTTTCCGAAAAACGGGCAGGGGCTTCCAATCCGATTGTGGGAGGGAGTCCTTTGCCCTAGAATTGGAGAAAAGCACATGGGGATCAAAAATAGCATTCCGCGTCTAGACGCTGTGGATAAGGTGACCGGCGCGGCAAAGTATACAGAGGATCTTATTCCTATTAATGCACTGGTGGGAAAGACTCTTCACAGCACCATTGCAAATGGAACAGTACGCGCTATTGATGTGGACGAGGCGTGGAAGATCCCGGGCGTAGTGGATATTTTAACTTGTTTTGATGTGCCGGACTGGGAGTATGCGACCTGTGGACATCCGCTTTCACTGGATCCCGCACATACCGATGTGGCCAACAAGCGAATACTGACCAAACGAGTGCGCTACTATGGAGATGAGATTGCCGCAGTGGTAGCAGAAAGCGATCTGGCGGCTCAGAAGGCACTGGAGGCTATCCGGGTAGAGTACGAAGAACTGCCGCCGCTGCTGACACCGGAGGCTGCTGTGATCAGTGGGATTCCTCTGCATGAAAAATCCCCGGATAATCAGGGGGGGCGCATGGATTTTATCATTGATGAGAGCCAAAATGTCCGGTTTTATCAGGGAACGTTCTCCATGGATCCATGTATCGGCGGCTATGTCGATTTACGAGGAACAAAATTTCATGTACCGGCCCAGCAACATTGCCATATTGAAAACATCTGTTGCTTTGCCTATATGAGCGGGCGGAAAATTGTAGTGGTGTCGCCCAATCAGGCACCCCACACCCTACGCAAACATATTTCCGATGCTCTGGGTATCCCCACAGGCCGGATTCGTGTGGTCAAGCCCTATGTGGGCGGAGCATTCGGCAATAAGCAGGATATGTTCTATGAGCCGCTGGCGGCTTTATTCACCTTACGGCTGGGAGGACGGTGCGTGGCCTTTGTGATGAGCCGGGAGGAGACATTTGTCAATAGCCGGACTCGTCATGCCATGGACATCTGGGCGGCGGCCTGTGTGGATGATACGGGACGAATCACGCAGAAGGGCATTCGCCTGAATGCATACAGCGGCGCGTACGGTTCTAACGGCCACGCTGTGGCCGCCTATGCGGTGACTAACTATTTCCAGCTTTATCCTGCTTTGGGCAAGCAGGTGGGAGAGTCCGCTACGGTCTATACCAATATGCCCTCGGCGGGAGCTATGCGGGGCTATGGGATTCCACAGGTGGCCTTTGCGATGGAGTGCCAGATGGATGATCTGGCACTGAGGTATCATTTGGATCCTGTGGAATTTCGAAAAAAGAATATGATGGGCCTGCATTTCTTGGATCCCTTTGACCGGTTTCTCTGTGCCAGCAACGGTCTGGAACGGTGCATCGACCGTGGGTGTGAGTTGGTGGACTGGCAAGCGAAGCGTCAGGCGTATGATGCGTTCAACCATACATCGTCCAATCTCAAGAAAGGATTGGGCATGGCAGTGTTTGCCTATAAGACTGGGGTCTATCCCATACAATTGGAGACAGCTTCCTGTCGGATGCTGCTCAATGATGACGGCAGCCTACAGATACAGGTCTGTGCTACGGAGCTGGGACAGGGCTCCGATA
>JAGZAC010000129.1 GCA_018370615.1 Clostridiales bacterium | reverse complement strand
GGTGGCATCCAATATAGTAGGGGTTCCTCCGCCGATGTATACCGTGGCCACCTGCAGTCCCAGCCTGCGAATGGTGTCGAACACCCTGCGCACCTGCGCACACAGTGCAGCAAGGTATTCCGGAATCAGGGAAAGCAGGCGCGCTGAAGTAAAAGAAACAAAAGAACAGTACGCACATCGAGACGGACAAAATGGGATGGCAATATACACACTGCACATCTTTCGGATATCCTCCGTAATCAACGGACGAGTGCCACACGCCGTCTGCACTGCCAGACGTGCCTTGTCCTCCTGGCAGAAAAACTCCTCGCATAGGCGCCGTACCGCTGTTTCAGGAGAAATTCCCCGATCCAGCATATCCATTACCATACTCACCGGCCGAACCCCTGTAAGCATTCCCCAGGGGGGCGTGGCGCCACTGTACTGTCTGCCAGCGAGAAGCATGGCGCCCCCTGCCGCCGTCTTGCACTGCATCTCTCTGGAAAGATGTGCCGCCGTATCAGGTGGCACCACATACGATGCAGTGTAGTTTCCTTCCGGTGTATCAATAGACGCATGCCCGCATATCTGCGTGTCATCTTCTGTCACAGTCAGTTCCACGCGGATGCCTGTGTCGTCCCCCACTTTCGGGAATTTCGCACCCGGGAAAAACAGCAGCACCAGCGTTTCTGCAAAATACCGGCTGATATGTCCACTTGTAACCAGTATCATATGCTCCGCTCGCCTCTCAGGACTCTACTGTCCATGGGAATGGTAACAGGGCCGTCGTTCACCAGAGACACCTGCATATCGGAACGGAATTTTCCTCGGCAGACCGCAGGCACAAGAGGTGCAATATATTCACAAAAATATGTGAACAGTCCTTCTGCACGTTCCGGAGGAGCGCTGGCAAAAAAGTCCGGCCGGTTGCCTTTTTTGTAGGAAGCGTACAGGGTGAAATTCGGAACCACCATCACAGCTCCGTCCACTTCCCCAATGGAGCAGTTCATTTTGCCGGCTGCATCCTGAAATACCCGCAGCTTTGCAATTTTCTCCGCCAGCAATCTGGCATCTTCTTCGGTATCCTCTCTGGATACTCCTAGTAAAATCAAAAAGCCTCGCCCGCACTGGGAATATGGCTCTCCATCTGCAATAACCGATGCAGAAAGAATCCGTTGCAATATCGCTAACATGTCAGTTAAATCCTCTGATTACAGTGTTTACATGAGGAACCGTCTTCAGCTTAGACACAACAGAGTGAAAATGCGCCGTGTCCTTACAAGTAAACTTCACGTTAATGATGACACCATCATCCCCATGCTTTCTGGTATTGATCTGCAAAATAGACACTCGCATTTCTGCCAGCGCTGTCGTGACGCCGGCAATGACGGAAATGTCATCGTCTGCAAACACCTGGATCATGGCTTCAAACACGCCGTGCTCCTGATGAATCTCCTCCATATCCCATTCGGCACGAACCCAGCGGTGAAAGAACTCGTCCCCCTTCATTCCTGCCAACACATTGGGACAGTCTCGCTTGTGAATGGATACCCCATAGCCTTTGGTAATAAATCCGATAATCGAATCGCCCGGGAGAGGGTTGCAGCACTTGGCAAACTTGACGGCGCAGCCTCGTTCTCCGTCCACGATAATGCCGCCGGACTTTCCGGATACGGGAGAGGGTACCGTTTTGACATGCTCCGCCTCCAAAATCGGCTCCGGCTCTTCCGGACGGACCAGCCTCTCCGTTTCCTCACGGAGCTTGGGCACCACCTTGCTTACCGGCATACCGCCGTATCCAATGGTATTGCACAAATCCTCGCCGCTCTGCATGCCAATGCGGCGTGCGACATTTGCAATGATTTCCGTACGCTGCGCCTCAGTGGCATTTCGGGAAACACGCTGGATTTCCCGGTCCAACTCCCCGCGTCCGATTTGAATATTTTCGCTTCGCTTCTCCCGCTTGAACCACTGACGGATCTTATTGCGGGCTTCCCCAGTGCGCACAATCTTCAGCCAGTCTCGGCTGGGGCCTTTGGATGCCGCAGAAGTGATAATCTCCACAATTTCCCCGTTTTGCGGGCATTTGTCGATGGGGGCAATCATTCCGTTGATCTTCGCACCCACCATTTTATTGCCGACCTCCGAATGGATGGCATAGGCAAAATCGATGAGCGTAGACCCCTGAGGCAGCGCAATCACGTCTCCCTTTGGCGTAAATACGAAAGTCTCATCGTGAAAAATGTCGATTTTCAAAGAATGCATGAAGTCATCCGGGTCGATGGTCTCATTTTCCGTATCGATCAGCTTGGAGATCCATGCGAGCTTATTGTCCATGTCCTCCTTGCTCTGGGCGCCGGTCTTGTACTTCCAGTGAGCGGCAATCCCGTATTCCGCCACATGGTGCATTTCCCTGGTGCGGATCTGTACCTCAAAGGGAATTCCCTCCCGACCGATCACAGTGGTGTGCAGAGACTGGTACATGTTGGGCTTGGGCGTAGATATATAATCCTTGAACCGGCCCGGCATGCTTTTGTACATCTCGTGAATGATGCCCAGCGCCGTATAACACTCCAGCTCCGTCTCCACAATAATCCGCAGGGCGTAAAAGTCGTAGATCTCGTCAAACTCCTTGGACTGATTGAACATTTTCCGGTAAATGCTGTATACCGTTTTGACGCGTCCCTCCAGGGTAAAGTGAATATTATACTTTTCCAGGTGTGCGGAGACATTCGCGCGGACGTTTTCAATAAAGTTCTGATTTTGCCCGTATTTTTCCTCAATATGGCGGCTGACCTCCGCATATCCTATGGGGTCCAGATAAGACAGCGCCAGATTTTCCAGCTCCTGCTTGATGCGCTGGATACCGAGCCGGTGGGCAAGAGGCGCATACACGTGCATGGTTTCCAGGGCAGTAGTCCTGCGTTTGTTCTCCGGTTTTGCGTCCAAGGTCCGCATATTGTGCAGCCGGTCGCAAAGCTTGATAAAAATGACCCGGATATCCTTGGACATTGCAAGCAGCATCCGCCGGATATTTTCCATTTGAGCTTCTTCTTTATCCTCAATGTTCAGATCTACCATTTTGGTCAGCCCGCTGACCAGCATAGCTACCTCTGAACCAAACTTCTTCTCTATGGTGGCGATGTCCGTTTTATCAGAGCAGTCCTCTATCGTGTCATGCAAAAATGCCGCACAGATAGAATCCGTGTCCAGCCCCAGCGCCGCCACAATCTCCGCAACAGCAACCGGGTGGACGATATAGGGCTCTCCGCTGTTGCGGAACTGCCCATCGTGAAGCTCTGCCGCATACTGATATGCCCTTATAATTTTGTCCGTATCATATTTTTTCCCGCTGGACTTGAGCATCCCAAGCAAATTCTTGATGCCGTCCACGTTTTTTTCTTTTTCATTTGATTTTTCCATACCTAAGTTACGCTTTCCCTGCTGTAAGTGCCGTTCGCAATTTTTTCAAAATATTGGATTTATTCAAATCTGCCTTTGTTTTTACATAAATATATTTAAAACGGTAAATTTCCCGCTCACTTTCAATTTTTTCCACTCCCAGGATATTCAACTCCTGGAATACTTGAAGGATATATTTTACCTTTACATACCGCATTTCCCGTCCGGCGCCGCGCAAGAGATTGCACAGGGCACGCACGCTGAAGGTATCCTGCTCCATACGCAGTTCCCTTTTAATCAAATTATACAGAACTCCAAAGTCCTCCCTGGTAGGTACGATACTCACCGCTTCCTCCGGCGTCAGCTGCAGTCCTGGCGCACTGTCCTTGATTGCCCTATACAAAGCCTGCTCATTTTCATATGCCTGCATGCTTGCTTCGCTCAAACGCATGTCTTTTATAATAAACTGCAGGTTTTTCACATTTTGATATTCATTGATATCCAGTTGAAACAAAACATCTACACTATCTCCCTCATATAGATCCAGCTCCTCCGGCGCCCTTCTGAAAAACATCGCTGTAATCACCAGTGCATCTCTAGAAAGGGTCATCTTTGCATGCTTGCCGCCGCCTACTCCGGTAAGAGAAGCAAGGCACATGTCCTGCATTACAAATAAAGGCACAGGATTGGAAACTCCAAAAGGTTCCAACTGATATAATTCCGCCGCCTGTTCCATATGTACATCCGAGGGAATCAACTCACATTCCGCCTCCAGCACCGGCACCGGTTCCCTCTCTGCAAAACAGCCTCTGGCATAGTCGTTGATTCGCCTGCGAAACAGGGGAAGATTTTCCCGCCGAATCGTCAGACCGGCGGCGAGCTCGTGACCGCCGTATTTCACCAGCAGGTCCTCACAGTGGGCCAGGGCATCTACCAGATTCATCCCTTTGATACTTCTGCCGCTGCCTTTGCCCATATCCCCATCTTCTGCCTGCCCGTTGTCAAAGGAAATCAAAATACAGGGCTTGCCGTACTTCTCGGCAATTCTGGAAGCGACAATTCCAATAATTCCATGATGCCATCCTTCGTCCGCCAGAACAATCACCGGTTCAAAGGCGTAATCTGCATCCTCGTTGATGCGCGCAAATGCCTCCTCCATAATCTTATTTTCTTCCAACTGCCGTTCCTGATTAATTTTGCATAGTTCTTTTGCAAGTACCTCTGCTTGGCTGCGGTCCTCAGACAAAAGTAACTCTACCGCAATGGAAGCACTGCGGATTCTCCCGGCAGCGTTCAGCCGCGGTGCAATGGTATAACCAATATATCCGGAAGTGATTTTCCGCTTCTGGTAGGGCTTTGCATCTGTATTTGTGGCATCCAGCAGTGCCGCAATGGACACTCTGGGATGCGTTTCCATCATATGCAGGCCTCTGGAAACAATCAAACGGTTCTCGTCCCGCAGAGGCATCACATCCGCCACAGTTCCCATGGCCACCAAATCCATATACTTGTCACTGACACATCGAACATTTTCCAGCACTGTACGATCTGGGTACCGCAGAATCTCCATAGCGCAGAGCAGCTTGAAAACCACCCCCACCCCTGCCAGTTCCTTAAAAGGATAGGGACAATCAGACTGCCTTGGATTGACCACAGCCAGTGCCGCAGGCACCTGGCTGTGACACTCATGGTGGTCGGTTACAATCAGCTCCATCCCAAGGCTGCGGATAATTTCCGCCTCATCTATGGCCGTGATTCCCGTATCCACTGTCACGATCAAATTGCAGCCATTTTCCCGCAGCTGATGCAGCGAGGCTTCTGTCATTCCATAGCCTTCCCGGATTCGGGAGGGAATATAAAAGTCCACATTAGCTCCCACTTCCGACAAATACATATGCAAAATCGATACAGAGGTTACCCCGTCTACGTCATAGTCTCCGTAAATGACGATCTGCCTGCCGTCATCAGCCGCCGCAAGAAGCTGCTGCGCTGCAGTCTGCATGTCCTTCATCAAAAATGGATCATATAAGCGATCCGCCCTGTTCTCCAAAAAAGCCGCTGCTTCATCTGCATTTTTACACCCTCGGTTGAGCAGCAGCTGTGCCGTGGGCTGACACAATCCCAGCGTTTCGGCAATCTCCAAAACAGCCGCATTCTCCCCCATCTGACGGCGGGTAGCCTTTACATCCCATATTGCTTTCTTTTTTGCAGACATTTTTATTTCCTCATACCGCAGCAGCGGCTCATTTTATAACATCTAAATTTCCCGTTTGAATCTGGCAA
>JAGZAC010000128.1 GCA_018370615.1 Clostridiales bacterium | reverse complement strand
GTACTGTGGCCGCTGGGTCTTACGGGAATCTGGTTAAACTTTGCAGCAGCCGCGGTTCTTGTTGCGATTTTGTCAGCGATTATACTGATAAAGCTGCGCCGTGAGCTGCGAGGTCCGGATGGAAAAACAGAATAAAATTGCATGGGCGTGAAATTATATTGTTCCATTTCACGCCCGGCGCATATGCTTGCACCATATATAATTTCCCTCATATACTGTAGGTGTGGGGATGTCCACACAAAAATGTAAATGGGGGAAGAATATTATGTGTTGTGGTTTTAATAACGAAGCCAGAAATTCTGCAGAATTCAGAGATACAAATTGCAGTTGCGGAATTGTTGCAGAGCGCCAGACAGAACGCCGCACTTGCTCAAGGAGCGGTGCATCCTGCATGAACCGGTGCAGAGAACGGTGCGAAGAAAGATGCGAAGAAAGATGTGAAGAGGCGTGCGGAGAATCGGAAGCACGTGAGGGCTCTTTCTGCAACTCTTGCTTCTGCCGTGGCATTCGGCGTGTATTCGGCTGCAGATAACTAGGCTGACAACTTATTGCAGAGCGGCAACGCTCTGCTACATAAAGAAAATAGCGCATTTTATTGGAATGCATAGCCATGCATTATGATAAAATGTGCTGTTTTTGCTTGTACGAGTCCTAGAAAATATGGTACAATATTAAAAATGTCTAATTTCTCCCCAAAGGAAAGGAAATTACAATGATACTGTCTGATAAAACAATTCGGGAATATTTGTCCTGCGGCCGTCTTTCGATTGAGCCGATGGAGCCGGGACAAATACAGCCGGCCAGTGTGGATATACGCATCGGAGATACATACAGCATTGTGGAGGACAACTGCGATGGGGTCATACATCTGGGCAGTGAAATACGATATAAAACGATTCAGTCGGAGAGGTATTTGCTCATGCCTGGCCAGTTTGTACTGGCTACGACGATGGAATATTTTAGGTTGGGGGACGATTTAACTGCCTTTGTGGAGGGACGTAGTTCTATCGGCAGGCTGGGGCTGTTTATTCAGAATGCCGGATGGGTGGACCCCGGGTTTGAGGGGGAGATTACGCTGGAGCTGTACAATGCAAGCCGATGTGCTATCGAATTGGAGGCGGGCCGCCGGGTCGGTCAGCTGGTATTTGCCCAGCTGGACAGGCATGCGGAAACCCCATACCGGGGGAAATATCAGGGACAGCGAGGCGCCACAGGTTCACGTATCTATATGGATAAAGAAATTTGAGGATTGCCGGGAATATTTATACAGCTTTGTGGCCATACTAAAGCAGACAGGTATGGCGCGCCCATGCCGGAATTTGGAAATGAGGTTGCAAGAGTATGAATGCGGTAGTTGATCGAGACGGCTGCATCGGCTGCGGTCTTTGTCCGGATATATGCCCGGAGGTGTTTCGAATTGCAGACGACGGCCTGGCCGAAGCATATGGAGAAGTGACAAAGGACAATATAGATAACGCAAAACGGGCGGAAAACAGCTGCCCCGTATCGGTAATTACAGTAGAAGAGTAAAGGCCCCCGCCCCGGATATACGGGGTGGGGACTTTTAACAGCAAAAAAATTTTATAAAAAGCTCCAGAAACATTGACTTTATATGTTACCTCCCATATAATAGGAGGGACAAAAACAAATATGTTGGGAGAACAGACATGCGCGACTATTTTGATTTGAAAAATCTTCCTATTTTGGAGCCATGCAGACGTACGCTTCAAGTATCCAGCTTTGACAGAAAGGCGGATAATGGGGATTTCGGCCAGTTTTTATATCAGGATACGGACGGTTCCATGGTGCTGTTTGACGAACGGGGAAAGGGATGTATCCGAAGTATCTGGTCTGCGATTGTAACGGAGGAGACAATTCTTTCCTTTTATTTTGATGGCAGCGACGAACCTCGGTATACTGTATCCCTGATGGGCCTGTTTACCGGTGCGGTGCCGGAGCTGTCCGGCGTGGGCAATACCCTTGAGGAGCGGGGCCATTACGACGAGGCGGATTGCCGTGCGGGCAACTGTTTTATTCCCATTCCATATACAAATGGGCTGAAGATTACGGCGACGGGGAAGTTGGATTTTTATTACCATATCATGTATGAGAAATATACGGATGATGTGGATATGACGACAGTCGGCGGCAGGAGCGAGGCCTTTCGCCAGGCCTTTGCCGGAGAAAGGCCGGCGCCGGAGGGCAGTACGCTTGAAAAATCGCTGACCCTCACTTCCATGTATACCAATGCTTTTCAGTTGGATGCGCCGGGCGTGATTGCCAAATTTACTGTCATAGCGGCGGAAGGTACAAGGCTGGAGGATGTAAATTTGGATATTTCTTGGGATGGGGAGCTGATCTCCCAGGTTGCGGCGCCGCTGCTCTATATGTTTGCGCAGCCCTTTGGGTTTACAGAAGTTCACACCCACGCTGTAGACACATATACAGAAAACGGACAGACCGTCATGTCTCTGTATCTGCCGATGCCCTTTTGGAAGTCTGCAGTTATCACTCTCGTAAACATCTCTGACAAGCCCATCGAATTGACCCTGCAGCTGACAATAGAGGAGAACACATATCTGCAGCAAGAGACAGGGTATTTTCATGCAGACTTTCGGAAGGGGCTCACAGAGCTGTTTGACGACTGGCTGATTGGAGACTTTTTCGGCCGCGGCCATATTGTAGGCATCATACAGACCTGCCATGGCGGGCAGTACTGCGAAGGCAACGAGCATTTTTATATAAACGGGGCGCGCACTCCCCAGATCAACGGCACGGGTACGGAAGATTTTTACCTGGGCTGCTACTGGCCCAACCTGAAATACGATTCCCCGTGTGCCGGCTGTGTGAATGATGTGTATTTGATGAACGATTCCACTGTGAAGGGTTCCTTTAAATATCCCGCCGGGTATTACCGGTTTTTGCATGATATGCCCATTAGCTTTGTGGATGGGATACGTCTTGCAATTCAGCACGGTGCAGTAGGCCAGACCTATTCGGACTATTCCAGTCTATGCATGTCTTACCGTCAGCCGGACGGCCTTTTCACTCAGACAGATTTTATCTATGTGGGGAGCGCGGTGTCCCGGTCTCAGCACGGATATACGTCAGACAACGCCGATGCCACCTTCCTTGCAGCAAAGGTAGAAGCAGAGCGCAAGGCCCCTATACTGGAAAAAGACGGGTTTTTGCATAAAAAAGGGAAGATTCAATTTCAAGTGGCAATTCAGCCGGAAAACGACGGTGTCTGCCTGCGCCGCCTGTATGATCAGTCCCTGTCTCCGCAGGGAGGCACTGTTTACGTAGACGGTGTACCGGTGGGAGACTGGTATAATCCTGGGTACAATACGGATACCGCCTTTGCCGATCACGATTTTTATATACCTGCATCTGTCACGGCAGGCAAGGAAGTATTGCAGGTGGAGATCGATGTGCAAAATATCTTTTCCGATTTTGAGTATACCGTGTTTATCATATGGAAAGTATAAAAGAAAGGGTAGTTTTTCAGTATTTCTTATGAAAATGTCCCATTGACAGAATATGATTTTTAGGATAAGCTATATATAGTACAAATACAACGCTTTTTATTACTGACGGGCAGCGGTATTGCCGCTGGTGGAGCTTACCACATGAAGTAAAAAGCGCTTTGCCGACCGTCTGGGCAGCCTCGTGATGAGACTGCCCTTTTTGTATGGCAAAGTTGACGAAATAGATGGCGAAGCACACAAAAAGGGGGACACTTACTTTCTTTAAAGTGGGAGTTGCGGATGGCTCCTTACAGCCTTCCGCAATCCATGCCTCCCCTTCCTAAGGGGTGGTGCCGCGGTAAAGCCGCGGCGGAGGGGTTGTCTCAATAAGAATTGCTTATTATCATAGGAGGATGCAAAATGGCTGCAGATTTCAAAAAAGGAACCTGGAATACAAAAATTGACGTGCGGGATTTTATTCAGAAAAACTACACACCTTATACGGGGGACGAATCCTTTCTTGTCGGTCCTACTGAGAGTACCGTCCGCCTAAAGACAAAGCTGGACGCCTTGCTTGCAGAGGAACGAGAGCGGGGCGGCATGCTGGATGTGGAAACGCAGACAGTGTCCTCCCTTCTCAATTATGCTCCCGGATACCTGGACAGGGAAGACGAGCTGATTGTGGGCCTGCAGACGGACGCGCCCCTGCGGCGGGGCGTCAATCCTTTCGGCGGCATCAAAATGGCAAGAGAAGCCTGTGCAGCTTACGGATATACGTTGTCTGATAAAGTGGAAGATGAATTTCAGTACAGGACTACCCACAACGACGGCGTGTATCGGGTGTATACAGAGGAAATGCGCAACGCCAGGCGGTGCGGTATTATCACCGGACTGCCGGATGCCTACGGCAGAGGCAGAATCATCGGGGACTACAGAAGAGTGGCCCTCTACGGTATCGATAAATTGATTGAAGAAAAGGAAAAGGACAAAAGAGCTGTAGGTGCCGGGGAAATGAATGTAGACACCATCCGCCTCAGTGAAGAGCTGTACCAACAGATTCGCTTTTTGGGATATTTGAAGGAGATGGCAGCAATGTACGGGTGCGATATATCCGGTCCGGCGAAAAATGCCAGAGAGGCGATACAGTGGGTGTACTTTGGATACTTGGGTGCTATCAAGGAACAAAACGGCGCCGCTATGAGCCTCGGTAGAGTTTCTACTTTTCTGGATATCTACATGGAACGGGATATCCAAGCAGGGGTACTTACAGAGGCAGGCGCCCAGGAGCTGGTCGATCAGTTTGTCATGAAGCTGCGTATGGCCCGCCATCTGCGCACCCCTGCATACAACGAGCTTTTTGGAGGGGATCCCATGTGGATCACCGAAGCGGTCGGAGGCATGGGAAAGGACGGACGTCCGTTGGTGACAAAGACATCCTTCCGATTTTTACATACTCTATACAATTTGGGACCTGCACCGGAGCCCAATCTCACTATTTTGTGGTCTCGCCAGCTGCCGGATGCCTTCAAAAAATACTGTGCTGCCGTGTCCGCAGACACCTGTGCCATTCAATATGAAAATGACGATTTGATGCGTTCCTATTACGGGGACGATTATGCCATTGCCTGCTGCGTCTCTGCTATGCGTGTGGGCAAAGATATGCAATTTTTCGGCGCTCGGGCAAATCTTGCAAAGCTTCTGCTGCTGGCCCTGAATGGCGGCCGGGACGAGATAAAAAACATACAGTTGGGTCCGGAAATGGAGCCGTATCCGGACGAGATACTGGAATATGATGCCGTTTGCCGCCGCCTGGATATTTACCGGGATTGGCTTGCGAAAACGTACGCGAATACCATGAACGTCATCCACTACATGCATGACAAATACGCTTACGAGAAAACCCAGATGGCCCTGCACGATACAGATGTGCATCGATATATGGCCTTTGGTGCGGCGGGCCTCAGTGTACTTGCAGATTCTCTGTCCGCTATTAAATATGCCAGAGTAAAGTGCGTGCGGGACGAGGATACCGGTCTAATCTGCGACTTTACTGTGGAAGGGGAATACCCGGCATACGGAAACGACGACGATCGGGTGGACAGCATTGCCGTGGACCAAATTGAGCAGTTTTATCACGCCTTGTGTCGTCACCCTCTGTATAAGAATGCAGAACATACTCTGTCTGTGCTTACGATTACCTCCAATGT
>JAGZAC010000127.1 GCA_018370615.1 Clostridiales bacterium | reverse complement strand
GATCGGCACACGGAAGGGAGAGCAGGATACATAGTCCAAACCGATTTTGTGGCAAAATTCTACGGAAGAGGGGTCGCCGCCATGCTCGCCGCAGATACCGCAGTGCAGGGTGGGACGTGTGCTCTTACCCAGCTTCACAGCCATTTCCATCAGCTTGCCTACACCTACCTGATCCAACTTTGCAAAGGGATCGTTTTCGTAGATCTTTGTATCGTAGTAAGCATCCAGGAACTTGCCGGCGTCATCGCGGCTGAAGCCGAAGGTCATCTGTGTCAGGTCGTTGGTACCGAAGCAGAAGAACTCAGCCTCTTTGGCGATCTCATCAGCAGTGAGCGCGGCTCTCGGAATTTCAATCATTGTACCTACCTCATATTTGAGATCTGCGCCTGCAGCGGCGATCTCGGCGTCAGCAGTAGCTACAACGATATCCTTTACAAACTTCAGCTCCTTCACATCGCCCACCAACGGGATCATGATTTCCGGCATGATCTTCCAGTCGGGATGTGCCTTAGAGACGTTGATTGCAGCACGGATGACAGCGGTAGTCTGCATCTTTGCAATTTCGGGATAGGTTACGGTAAGGCGGCAGCCGCGGTGACCCATCATGGGGTTGAATTCGTGGAGAGAAGCGATGAGCGCTTTAATATCTTCCACGGACTTGCCCTGTGCTTTTGCCAATGCCTCAATGTCGGCCTCTTCTGTGGGAACAAACTCGTGAAGCGGCGGATCCAGGAAACGAATGGTGACAGGATTGCCCTCCAGCGCTTCGTACAGCTTTTCAAAGTCTCCCTGCTGATAGGGCAGAATCTTTGCCAGAGCGGCCTCTCTCTGCTCCACAGTGTCGGCGCAGATCATTTCACGGAATGCGGCGATTCTGTCTGCTTCAAAGAACATGTGCTCTGTACGGCACAGACCGATTCCTTCAGCGCCCAGCTCGCGAGCCTTCTTTGCGTCTGCGGGCGTGTCGGCATTGGTGCGCACCTTCAGTTTTCTGTATTTGTCGGCCAGTTCCATAATGCGGCCGAACTCGCCTGCAATTTCTGCATCAACTGTGGGGATAATTCCATCGTAAATGTTACCGGTGGAGCCGTCGATAGAAATGAAGTCCCCTTCATGGTAGGTCTTTCCGGCTAGTTCAAACTGCTTATTCTCCTCGTCCATTTTAATATCGCCGCAGCCGGAAACGCAGCAGGTTCCCATGCCTCTGGCAACAACGGCAGCGTGAGAAGTCATACCGCCGCGGACGGTAAGGATACCCTGAGAAGCCTTCATACCAGTGATATCTTCGGGAGAGGTTTCCAGACGCACGAGAACGACCTTTTCGCCTCTTTCATTCCATGCAACTGCGTCGTCAGCGCTGAATACGATCTTACCACAAGCGGCTCCGGGAGACGCGCCCAGGCCCTTACCGGCGGGCGTTGCAGCCTTCAGTGCCTTTGCATCAAACTGAGGATGGAGCAGGGTGTCCAGGTTTCTGGGGTCGATCATTGCAACAGCCTGCTTTTCGGAGATCATGCCCTCGTCTACCAGATCGCATGCGATTTTAAGCGCGGCCTTTGCAGTTCTCTTGCCGTTTCTTGTCTGGAGCATGTACAGCTTTTTATCTTCGATGGTGAACTCCATATCCTGCATATCCCGGTAGTGGTCCTCAAGGGTAGCGCAGATTCCAACGAACTGCTCATACACTTCAGGCATTACCTCAGCCAGCTTCGCAATGGGAGAAGGTGTACGCACACCGGCAACAACGTCCTCGCCCTGTGCATTCATCAAAAATTCGCCCATCAGCTTCTTTTCACCGGTGGCAGGATCGCGGGTAAATGCAACGCCGGTACCGGAAGTGTCGCCCATGTTGCCGAATGCCATCATCTGCACGTTAACGGCAGTGCCCCAGGAATAGGGAATGTCGTTATCGCGGCGATATACATTTGCACGGGGGTTATCCCAGGAACGGAACACTGCTTCCACAGCGCCCATTAGCTGTTCCTTGGGATCTGTGGGGAAGTCTGTGCCGATCTTTGCTTTATATTCAGCCTTGAACTGAGATGCCAGTGTAGCCAGATCATCGGCAGTGAGGTCAACGTCTTGGGTGACGCCTTTCTCCGCCTTCATTTTATCAATGAGCTCTTCAAAGTATTTCTTTCCGACTTCCATAACCACGTCGGAATACATCTGGATAAATCTTCTGTAGCAGTCCCAAGCCCAGCGGGGATTGCCGCTTTTTTCAGCGATAACTTTGACAACATCTTCGTTCAGACCCAGATTCAGGATGGTGTCCATCATGCCTGGCATGGATGCACGGGCACCGGAACGAACGGAAACCAGAAGCGGATTTTCCCGATCACCGAACTTTTTGCCGGTAATCTGCTCCATCTTTTCGATATACTCCATGATCTGCGCCTGGATTTCATCATTGATTTTGCGGCCGTCCTCATAATATTGGGTACACGCCTCTGTCGTGATAGTGAACCCTTGGGGAACGGGAAGACCAATATTGGTCATTTCCGCTAGATTTGCTCCCTTACCGCCGAGAAGCTCTCGCATACTGGCATTTCCCTCGGAGAAGAGATAAACATACTTCTTGCCCATTCAAACATCCTCCAAAATATTGATTTCATATGTTGACAAATAGTAACGGGCGACGGGCGACGGCGCTTTGCCGCCAGAGTCTACGTCGCAACCAACAGTATACCATATATTTCTGCCAATTTCCATACTTTTATGAAATTTCTGGTGAATAAAAAGAAAATATTTTATAAGGAAGATTTTGAAACAATTTCACGGAGTTGCTGCACAGTTCCAGAGGCATGTCGGTGTAGCACAACTTAAAAAGGCTCCCATGTGTGCGTCTCTTGACAGAGCAGCCAAGGGAGCTCCCGCAAAGCGGGTGAGGGATTGTTTGCCATGACAACCCCTCCGAGTTTTGCTTCGCAAAACCCACCTCCCCTTACACAGGGGAGGCTTGGATTTAGAAAAAAGGTTCCGCTTAGGGGAGGCTTGGGTTTAGAAAAAAGTATCCGTTTATGGAAAGTTTATTTTAGGAAAAGACTTCCACACAGGGGAGCGAAAAGAGAAAGGCCCCCTTGTGCAAAGGGGGCTCCCGCGTTAGCGGGTGGGGGATTGTTCTCCATGACAACCCCTCCGAGTTTTGCTTCGCAAAACCCACCTCCCCTTACACAGGGGAGACTTGGGTTTAGAAAAAAGTTTCCGCTTAGGGGAGGATTAACGAGGAGAAATTCTTTTCCATAACAAAAGGTTTTTCATAAATTTTTGTTACATATTGAAAAAAGGGAGAATTTCTTCTATAATAAAAATAACGTGCAATACGCAGAGAAATATCCCTAAAAGGTGAAGCAATGCTTTTTATCAATCAGCGGGAAACAAGTCCATATTTCAATCTGGCGGCTGAGGAATATATTCTGGAAAACAGCATGGGAGACGCCTTCCTGTTGTGGCGAAACAGGCCGTCTGTCATCATTGGAAAAAATCAAAATGCTTATGCTCAGCTGAATCTTCCTTTTGTGCAGGAAAATAATATTCTGGTAGCCCGGCGCCTTACCGGCGGCGGCGCGGTGTTTCACGACCTTGGAAACGTAAATTTTACGTTTATCACAGATGCTCCAAAGCAGGGCGGAATCGATTTTCAGCGATTTACTGCGCCTATGGTAGTGGCATTGCAGAAGCTTGGTATTCCGGCGGCCCTAGGCGGAAGAAACGATCTTCTGGTGGGGGACCGCAAAATTTCCGGAAACGCCCAGTGCGTCTATCCTGCGAAGGACGGAAGGCAGCGGCTGCTGCATCACGGAACGCTTTTGTTTTCGGCAGATTTGTCCCGCCTGTCCGGAGCCCTCAAGGTGGACCGGGAAAAGATAGAGAGTAAAGGCATCCAAAGCGTGGAGAGTCGGGTGGCAAACATTCGGGACCTTCCCCAGTACCGTGGGCCGGATACGGTAGAGGGGTTTATGGATGTTTTAGCGGCGGGAGCTGCTGCGCAGTACGGTCCGGCGCGGGAATATACTTTGGAAGAAGCCGTGGCCATACGGGAGCTTGCGGACAAAAAATACAGCACCTGGGACTGGAATTTCGGTCAGTCCGGAGAATATCGCTGCCTCAGAGAAAAGCGGTTTGATTTTGGAAGTGTGTCTGTATCTTTGAATGCAGACCGGGGAGTTATTTGCGAAATTGCTTTTGCGGGAGATTACTTCGGTGCGAAGGACACAGCACAGCTGGCGAAGCGGCTTGTGGGCTGCCGGTTGGAGTTGGAGTCGCTGACTGCCGCGCTTGCGGGGTGTAAAGATTATATATACGGAAGTACAAGTGCAGAATTGGCCGACTTGATTCTTGGTCAGTAAAGGAGAAAGGCATTATAAAATGGCAAAAAAAGAAATGGACGCAAAGATGCGGTATTTGTTTGAGGGAATCCTTTCTCTCCAAACGGTGGAGGAATGCAGCCGCTTTTTTGAAGACCTCTGCACAGTTGTGGAGGTGATTGAAATGTCCAACCGGATGGCGGCTGCAAAAATGCTGGCGGATAACAACACTTATGCGGAAATTATTGAGAAAACTGGGCTCTCTACTGCCACAATCAGCCGGGTAAATCGCTGCCTCAAATATGGCAGCGATGGATATACGATGGCGCTGCAGCGGCTGGACGCTGCCGGCGCTCAGCTTTTTACAGAGGAGGACACAGCGCAGTGAACGCGCCGTTGTATGCGGCTCTTTGGGCCAGCTATGATAGGCTGAACGCAGAGACGGATTACGAGAGGTGGGCAGATTTTTTGTGTATCCTTTTTCAGCGCCACTCCGCAATTCCCGTGACCAGTGTGCTGGATCTGGCCTGCGGAACAGGAAGTATGACGCTGGCCCTTCACAGCCGGGGATACGATATGACAGCATTGGATATCAGTCCGGAAATGCTCTCCTGCGCCCGAGAAAAAGCGGATGCATGCGGCGCAGAGGATATTTTATGGCTGTGTCAGGATATGCGTGCTTTTGAGCTGTATGGAACTGTCAACGCTGTCGTGTGCTGCCTCGACGGAATCAACCATCTCACTGGGGTGGGAGATTTGGAACGATGTCTTTCCCTGGTGCATAATTACCTGGAGCCCGGCGGGCTTTTCGTATTTGATGTGAATACACCGCGAAAGTTTCGGGAGTTTTACGGGAATAATGATTATATACTGGAAGATGACAGTGTGCTGTGCTGCTGGCAGAATGAATATGATTCTCACCGACAGATTTGTACGTTCTCCCTGTCTGTATTTGAAGAAAACGCAGATGGAACATGGAGGCGTACGGATGTGCAGCAGCGGGAACGGTGCTACAGTCGGAGGAAGCTGATACAGTCCTTGGAGAATGCGGGGTTTTCTGTAGAAGGAATTTATACAGGATTCACGATGGAGGAGGATTTGGAGGAGGCGTATCGCTGGTATATTGCCGCTCGGCGAATGTGAGTTGTAAAACCCCAAAAACGGGAAATAGGAGAACAGAAAAGGCTTTTTGTCGAACTTTTTCAGCTTGAATATTTTTCTAAAAAAATAAAAAAAGGTATTGACATTGAAATATGCCTTTGCTATAATATAAAAGCCGCGTGAGAATGCAGCAAAGGGGAGCATAGCTCAGCTGGGAGAGCATCTGCCTTACAAGCAGAGGGTCATAGGTTCGAGCCCTATTGTTCCCACCATATGGCCCGG
>JAGZAC010000126.1 GCA_018370615.1 Clostridiales bacterium | reverse complement strand
GTCAAATTAAAATCTGTCGCACCGGTTTCCTCGTATAATTCCCGCTTTGCCGTCTCCCATATACTTTCGTCCCGTTCTCTGTGCCCGCCGGGACATTCATATGTATCTCTGTCTTTATGTTTGCAAAACACCCATTTGCCGCGGTATTTTGCTATCATCACAGCAAATTTCAGAAGGTCGTCCTTTACAGAATCATAAAATCGTATTTGCAGCATATTGACTTACCCCCACGCCAACGCAATCTCATCTATTGATTCCAAATCGTGAAATAGCGCATATATTTCCTGCGCGCATTTGCTTATGGTAAGTTCTATAAATTCGTCCGCCATTTTCTTTGTAAAAAAGAAAGCGACCCCTGCCGGTATATTGATAAAATCTGTTTTCATGTCAGCAAGAAACTTGTAAACAGCAAAAGAGCACACTTTGCATATGGGCTCTGCATTCAAGGAAGGCGGAACAGCGATGTCGTCAGAAATGCTATATTTTTCGATTATATATGGATTGAGCAGTCCGTAATCCTCATGCAGTCTTTCTGGGTTTCCCTCCAGCTGCGAATTCCAATGATAGCGGCTGTAAATAAACTCTCGGAAGAGCAAATCCTGTACCAAATGAAGATAGTACCCGAGATACAAATCATCTGCAAGTATTTTATCAAGAAAATCCAAGCGAAATCCTGTAAGGTCATATGTTTTTTTCGCACCGTCGCAAATGCTGGTTTTCCAGTGGCTGTTCCCCTCCACCGCAGCATCGGGCAAAACAGCACCAAGCCGAAATCTGTTTTTGTCCCTGCATTTATAAATTTTTGATACGCAATCGGTTATTGCGAGGTGCATCACACGCGAGGCCATTCTGCATCCCCTATTTCATCTATATAAGATTTAAGCAAACGAAATCAACTGTATCCCGGCATCCACACGCGCCTTTGCGCCATACGGCAGGGCCGCACGCGGTGCCGCATGTCCAAAATTTACATTATATACAATTGGAAATGCGCGGCAGCCGAGCACTTCCAAACAAACCTTCTTATATTCTTCATAATATTGCTCGTCCTGCGGTTTTCCAATCAGCATCCCGCTGATGACATCCAATACCCCCGTTTTTTCGATAACCTCCAATTCCTTTCTGAACCGCTCCGGCGAAGGCTTTTCCTCGCAAGTTTCCAAAAACATAATCTTTCCCCGCCAATTTTCTTTATCGGGAAACAACTGATACCTTTCACAAATTTTCTGCTCGTCCTCATACCTTGCCGATGTCAGCATGTCATAAATACTTTCCAGACAGCCGCCCAAAAGTTCTCCTTCAAATGTACTATTTCCCTGGAGCAACTCATACCCGTGAAGCTCCTTGTGGCAAATGCGCTCCGTACCGATTGCCTCTTTGGAAAAATCGATTCTCTCCTCATACCAAACATCGCTGGGCCCAATCTTCCACGTTGTATAATCCCTAAAATATCCCGTAAACGCAGCTTTTGTGTAAGGAAGCATCTCATCGGCGATTTCGCCCAAATCACAAATGAAGCAAGGACCGTAAAAGGTCTGCAGGCCCATCCGATAAAACATGAAATGATTGATCGTAGTGTCGGAAAAGCCCGTAAAAAGCTTTGGTGAATACTGCACTGCTTCTATGAACTCCCTGTCTTCCATTAGATACGGAAGCAAACGGTATGTATCATCTCCGCCGATGGCACATATAACGCCTTTTATGGCAGGGTCCAAAAACGCTCGTTTTAAATCTTCTGCTCTTTTCTCCGGGTGCTGATCCAAATATTCAATGCCCTTCAGAGAATGGGGCATAAAAACAGGCTCCAGTCCGAATTCTTTTAATCGCCTCGCCCCGATTTCAAGATGATGACTGCAAAAAGGCTCTCCCAGCATTCCACTGGACAGGCTCACAATTGCAACCTTGTCCCCCGGCTGCAGTATTCTTGGTTGAATCACGCACATACCTCTCACATGTTTCCAGAATTTTCATTTGACGGTATTGACATGAAGACCACGCACTCCACAGAATCCTTGATGGTACTCACGCATATTCCGCACAAATGGCAGACTCCCATTCTTCCCGCAGTTGACTTATCGACTGCTGCCGCCCGGCTCTGTCATCGCTTACAGCTCTTGTGACGATCTCAAAAAGCGCATCACTGAGCTGCCAGCTGTCCCGTGTACGATTATACCTTCCAAAGAGCGCAAAAGCGGTGGCACCAAGAGTATAGACATTTGTAATCTCATCAATAACTGCTCCAAGCTGATATTCCTCCGGTGATTGGAAGAGAGAGCTGCCCCACATACGTCCCATGTCATTTATGCACGGTTGCTTACGAAAAAAATCAATATCGCAGATAGTTGTCTTGCCGTTCTCAAAATCGTACATAATACTGCCATCGTAAAAATCAATGGCCACATAGTTCTTAACGGCGATGTATTCAAAAAAACTCAGTATATCACGGAACACTGACAGTCTGGCATCAACGGGCAACTGCATAAAACGACGGTGTGCTGCAGGGTACATTCTTCCCATGCAATCTCCGTCAGCCCACTTGAACACCATAGCAAATCCGCCGCCAATCTCTTTGGCTTCGATAAGAGCAATCAAGTTTTTGTGCTTCAGTTCGCTGTAAGTTGGCAAGGTGTTTTTTAGCCTTGCAATAGCATCCGCAGGATCACCGCTGTACTGCTCGGTAGGAGCACCGGCAAACTTAACGAAATAGCGCTGACCATCCTTTTCTGTGCCAAAGCAAATATTTCCGGAATCTTGGTCATCATAAATCTTGAACACGGTTCCGTATTCTTTCATAAAGCTAAAATCAAACGCACTTTTCAGCTTGAAAGGAATGCTATCAATGTACTGAAGATAGTAGCCTTTGAAATACCATGTCGGCACAGGATTATGCATATTGTCATACCAAGACAGAACTTCTTTTGCCTGATTGACCATTACCTGAATTTGCTCCTCACCAAATGGAATCGCCCAATATACAGAGGAAAGCGTATTGTTTGAAATATAAAGAGCGAGCAGCTTCCAGAACTCCAGTGGCACCTTATCATCAAAGTATCCGTTCACCATACCGGAAGCAAAAAGAGGTGCTTTCTGGGCACACCATACAATACGGTTAAACTCCTCCCACGGATCACCGAAGTCATTACGGTCGAAATCAATGATATACAGCTTTTTGTCCCTGCCGATCATCATATTACCGATGTGATAGTCGCCGTGCTGATAGACCTGAGGCCTGTCTTTCAGCAAATGACGATTATCATTTATGTAGTCGATGAATGCCTGCCCGTTCTCATACTTGATGGGGCACTCACCGTATTTCTGGATCTTGTCATCCATTTTCCGGCCAAACCGGAGCCCCCAGTCTTCCTGCGTTGCCGGAGCCGGTATGGAATGAATTTTTTTAAGGATGCGGCCAGCATCCAATCCATACACATATTGCTCGGTATCCGAAAGTGTGGGGATGACTTCTTCCGCATCAATACCATCGATCCAGCTCTGCATTGAATACACACCTTCGTCGCAGACACCAAATTCCAATGGCCGACACATGGGAACATCAAGAGTCGCCACTTGTTTTGTCATGTTGAATTCAGACTGTTTTGCGTTGTAATACGCAATATCAGAAATCCGTAAAAAATACCGTGTACCGTTCTCATCAATAACACAATACTTTTTGTCGCTTGACCATCCTTTGCTGATAGGTTGCTTTGAAATAAAATTCATCTTCGGCACCTCTCTGAAAGTTTGCCTTTATCTCTCCCCATCCACATATCGGATCCAAAGTTTTTCATGGCAAAATCACATTTTTGTGAGAAAGCAGTACCACGCACTCCACATGTTTTGTATGAGGAAACATGTCCACCGGCTGTATCTTGTTCACTCTGTACTTTCCCTTGACGAGCGTCACCAAATCCCGGGCCAGCGTCTCCGGATTGCAGGAGATATACACCATTTTCTCCGGCGCCATTCGCAAAACCGCATCCAAAAATGCCCGGGAACAGCCCGCCCGCGGCGGATCGGCAAACACCACATCCGCCCCTCTTCCGGCGGCCGCCAGCGCATCCATTACTTCTCCGGCATCCCCTTTATACACCCGATAATTGTGCGTGTGATTGAGGCGGCAATTCTCCACTGCATTCTTGACCGCATCCCCGCCAGCCTCAATTCCAATCACCTGCCGAGCTTCCGCTGCAGCGATAATCCCAATGGTACCAATGCCGCAGTATGCATCAATTACATTTTCCCTCCCCCGCAGGTGGGCAAAATCCAATGCTTTATTGTATAGAATTTCCGTTTGCACGGAATTGACTTGGTAAAAAGAACGGGGAGAAATCCGGAAATAACACCCGCAAAGGACATCCTCAATGTACCCGTCTCCATAAAGAATCGTCTGCTCCTCCCCCATCCAAAGAGGTGTATCCGTATCATTTACACATTGGACAACCGTGCGGATATGGGGGAACCGACGAACCAGCGCCTGGGCAAAGTCCTCTCCTCCCGGCATTTTCAAAGACGCCGTCACCAGCACCACCATAATCTCCCCGGTAACGTATGCCCTGCGCACCATGATATGCCGCAGCATACCCCGCCGGTTTTTGGGATTATATACCGAAATATCATATTCCTGCAAAAGACCTCGCGCCGCCCGCACAATCCAAAGGGATACCTCATCTTCAATCAGGCACTCGTCTGTTTTCATCACCCTGCACTCTTTAGACTGCCAGATACCGGATATGGGGCGCCCACGCTTATCCAGAGCAAAGGCCGCCTGCATTTTATTGCGATAATGCAGGGGGTTGTCCATACCAATAATTTCGTCCACTCTGGCAAATCTGCCGAGTAAAGAAATGACCCGGCGCATTTTATAGCTGAGCTGCTCCTGGTAGCTCAAATTGGTCAGCTGGCAACCACCGCATTTTTTATATACTGCACAGGCATGCGCTCTGTTCATTTTTATAACCAAACCTTTCTCCAAATTTTGTACGGTACTCTATAAAACTGGCTATTTTCCGTTTTTTCTCCCCATTCTTCGACAAAAACAGCACAGGATAAGCTATAAAAAAGGCCACAGACCACCTTGTTCACTTTCACAGGTTGCCCGCAGCCTTCATCCTATCAGCACGGTGCATGCTCACCGCCTTATTTTTTCATTTGTATTGCAGCCTTTGCCTTTTCGCAAATTGCCGCCGCGTCCAGTCCAAATAGAGACAGCAATTCCTTTGCAGGGCCGGAACGTCCGTAGCAGTCATTTGTACCCACGCGCAAAACAGGCGTCGGTAGGGCCTCCGACAGCAGCTCACAAACAGCGCCGCCAAGACCGCCGATGACGGAGTGCTCCTCACAGGTAACAATGCAGCCGCAGCGCTTTGCTTCCTCCAAAACCATCTCACGATCCAGGGGTTTGATTGTGGCCATATTCACTACAGAAGCATGGATCCCTTCGTTTTTCAGAAGCTCTGCGGCAGCCAGTGCCTGTTCTACTTCCACGCCGTTTGCAATCAATGAAACATCACTGCCTTCCACAAGGCGGTCGCCCTTCCCGATGGCAAAGGTATATGTCCCACCATAAAGCACAGGCACGGCCATTCTGCCAAAGCGCAGATATACAGGTCCGTTGTGCTCGATAGCAGCCTGCACCGCAAGACGTGCCTCACAGGCGTCCGCCGGACAAATCACCGTCATGCCGGGAATCACCCGCATCAGGGCAAAATCCTCCAAGCACTGGTGGGTGGCACCATCTTCCCCTAC
>JAGZAC010000125.1 GCA_018370615.1 Clostridiales bacterium | reverse complement strand
AATGCGGGCGATGCTATCGCAACAGCAGATTAACCATAAAATCCCCAGCCTGCTTCCGCCCACCGTGCGGGTGGAGCACAAGACCGGCGAGGATGAGGGGATTACGAATGATGTGGGGATTCTATATGGGAGAGAACCCTGTGTTCTGGTATTTGTATCCAATGAAACTGATGTACCGGCCTTTGAGCAGGTAATCCGGACAGTGAGCCTGCACTATACACGAGTGTGATGACAGACATATAGAAAAAGGAGAAAACTTGTTATGGCCATTATTAAGACGATCTCGGACCTTCTGTGGGGAATGCCTCTCATCGTACTTATTCTGTTGGCTGGCATTATCTTTACGGTCGGCTCCAAATTCTTTCAAATCGCACACTTAAAGCATATTCTGAAAAACACCATTGGAACACTTTTTTCAAAAAAGGACAACGGTAAGGGCATGATGAAACCCTTGGAAGTAATCAGCATTGCCGTTGGCGGAGCAGTGGGTGTTGGCAATATCGGCGGCGTAGCGACCGCTATCGCGGTGGGCGGACCGGGTGCAGCCTTTTGGATTTGGGTTGCGGCCTTTTTGGGCATGATGATGAAAATGGCCGAAGTTTCCCTGGCGGTATACTACCGTTCAAAGGATGAAAAGGGCGGCTATTATGGCGGGCCTACATACTATATGGAGAAAGGGTTGGGACGGGATAAGGGCTTCAAATTCTGGGGCGTGCTGGCGGTTATCTTCGGGATCGGCATTTTTGGAAATGTCTTTTCCATGCAAAACTTCACGGTCGCACAGTCCGTCAACGCCACTTTTGGCATTCCCATGCTGGCGGTAGGTTTAGTCTATGTTGGTCTCACCTATTTGGCTACTGTCCGTGAAATTCCTTGGCTGGGCAAGCTGGCGGCGAAAGTAGTTCCCCCCATGTGCGTCTTTTACCTGGTAGGCGGAATCGTGATTATCATAGTAAATATCACACAATTGCCCGCAGCACTTGGACTGATTATCAGCGATGCATTTACCGGGACCGCAGCCACCGGCGCTTTCATGGGAGCGGGCGTGGCTTTGATTATCCGAACCGGCTTATCCCGCGCCATGTTCTCCAGCGAGGCTGGCTGGGGTACATCGCCTATGATTCACGCCTCCGCCAAAACGGAGCATCCGGTGAAGCAGGGATTGTGGGGGGCATTTGAGGTTTTTGTCGGTACGATGTGTATCTGCACGGTTACCTCCTTGGTTATCGTCGTTACCGGCCTGTGGGATTCCGGCCTGGATGGTGCTCCATTGACCTTGGCGGCTTTCGAAACAGTGCTTGGGCCTGTTGGAACTATCATCATCACGGTGGCCATTTTCCTCTTTGCTCTTTCTACTACTACCGGATGGTGGGCTTATTTCGAAGTGCTGTTGCGCCATTTGTGCGGCACGAATGAAAAGCTCAAGCGGACCTTGATTAACGTATTTAAGGTAATCTACCCCATTCCCGGGTTCCTTGTAGTGCTTCTGGCTGCGGTGGGAAACGATATTTCTGGTGCGGATATTTGGGAAATCGCCAATTTGACAACGGGAATACCTGCCTTTGTAAACCTGATTGTCATTGTCATACTGAGCGGAAAGTTCTTCCAATTGCTTAAGGACTACAAGGCTCGTTATCTGGGAATCGGTACCGTTGATCCGAACTTCAGACTTTTTGATGAAGAGGAATAAACCGAGCCTGAAAATGGCGGATTGAGAAGCCAAGAGGAGGGCGTGGCTCTGCCACGCCCTCCAGCGGCGGAAAATATCAGGACAGCGCATCCAACACCACATCGAACAGATGCATAGGGTTAAGCTGCCCTCTGTCATAACGCTGGCAAGTGAATCAACGAAGTCCCTGTCGCAGGAAACGGCTGAAATCAATGTCACATCGGTACAGACTCCATCCATCACTTCGGCCTGTATTCCATAAGACGGAAGTCAGCTGGACTGCAATGGTACAGATCGGCCATGCGGCACACGATGCCAAATGGAGGGGCAGAAGTCCCTGCCTCATACAACAAGTGTACGTGCTTTGCTGCGGCCGCTTGGGTGTATCCGGCTTTCTCCCGGCTTGCTCGAACGGATTTTCAGGATGACCACCTTTTTGGGTTCTGCGCATTTTGAATTCCTCCTGTCATTTTTCTAATACATTTGGGCCGCGCTCCCCGGAAATCCTTGTGTTTTCAAGGTTTCCGGGGATATTTTCTTGGCCATTTCCCTTGCTTTTTTCCTTACGAGATGTCTGTAAGGGAAAGCTCTCAGCTTTCACACGCCCCCTTATCCAGAAACCGGGCGGAAGAACCTGTGGTTTCTTTCTTTGCATGGGCGTAGATGTTCATGGTGGTGTTCACGCTGGAAAGGCCCAGCAGCTCTCGGACATCTTTAAAGACGCCACGCCATAAATTATGTTGCTTGTGAAAGTGTGGCGAAGGACATGAAAGTGAAGGGCCTGGATATTATCGAATGTGATGTTGGCTCGTCTGCACGCCGTAGCTGCCCCCAGAGCTTACAAATTTCCCATCAATACACAGGCAGACGAATGAGACCTCTGTAAAGCATTCCCGTGGTTCATCTGTGCGGGGCAGGGAAGAGAGCCCGTAATATGTACGGCTCGTTTTCTTCGGAGATCCTGTGTCAGCTCCTGATACTGCCGCTAAAGCGCGCCAAATCCATATAATGCTATTTGGGAATGAGTTTGTTTGTGCAGCAATAACAGGGGCCTACTGCTTAAGTCAAAATTGCAAAAAAAGACATGCAAAATTTGGGAATGATTCCAAAATGGTGTGGTTTGTCAAAAAAAGTGTTGACTTTTTTTGATGGCGGCTTTATGTTAAAAACATGTTAAGAAAAGAGGACGCGGCGATACTGGTTGTTTATTTTTCACAATAGAGTGCCAGTGTTTTTTTGACCTTAAAAATGAGAACGTTTTCAAGAGGGCGTGGGATACATACATGGCAGCAACAATCATTGACGTCGCACGGTTATGTGGTTACTCAAAGGCAACAGTTTCCAGAGCATATGCGTCTCCGGAAGCAGTCAGTGAGAAGGCGCGTGAAAAGATATATGCGGCAGCGAAGCAGTTGAACTATGCGCCTAATGCCATCGCAAGGGCGATGGTTCGGCAACAGACAGAAAATATTGCATTTATTATCCACGAAAAGCAGTATCCCGCTATTTTGAATCCTTTTTATTCTCCGATGCTGGAAGCAGCCATGCAGGAGGGAACCCGAAGGAATTACAGCCTGTTCGTAACGACCAGTCAGGATATCCACCTGCCCAATGGAGATATTTATATCAAAAAGCACATGGATGGAGTGATTTTTGCTGGCGAGGTTGATATCCGGGTCATTGAAGAGTTTCGTAAACAGAGCATTCCGGTAGTGTTGGTAAACAACTATTTGGATATGGATGGCTTAGTGTGCATTTCGGCAGATCACTATGGCGGTGCTGTGCAGGCTACGGAATATCTTTGCAAGCTGGGACATTGTAAAATCGGCCTGTTGTCCGGCCGGTTTTCACCACAAGTTAGTGAAGCTCGTATAGAGGGCTTCGTTAAAACTCTTGCTAAGTATGATATTCCCGTTGATGATCGTTTTATTGCTGATATTGAGCCGGCGCTGGAAGATGGCGAGGAAATCATGACCCGGATGCTGCGGGAGGTGGATCGCCCCACAGCTTTTTTCTGCACCAATGACACCATTGCCGCAGGCGCCATGAAGGCAGTTACCCGGGCAGGGCTGAGAGTGCCGGAAGATATAGCGATCATAGGGTTTGATGACAGCTATATCAGCCGTGTGGTGGAACCCGAGTTGACCACTGTTCGAATTGATGCTGCTAAGATGGGATGCCTTGCCATGCAAACGTTATTTGACTTAATTGCGGGGATGCCGGTAGAAAAGGCGCATATTCAAATTCCTACGGAGCTTATAGTGCGGGGAACCGCTTGATGCTATGTAGAAATTTGACACGCTCCTGATAGAGCGTTTTAAATGGTGAAGTCAAAGTGCGGAAGGATGTGATGCCATGTGTGTTACAGTCATCAATGTCGGTTACGGAGACGCAATCCTCTTTCAGTTAAAGAATGGGTATACTGCACTGCTGGATGGAGGAAGTGCCCTGGAGTCAGAATTTGAAGGCGATTCTTATCGCATTCGGTCAGCAGATTATCTTGCCAGACAGCAGATTGAGCATTTGAATGCTGTGATTATTTCGCATATCCATGAAGATCATGTATGCGGGCTGGAGGCGGTATTACAGCAGACAGTGGTAGATCATCTCTATGTTCCGTACCCGGTAGAGCCTTTCTTAAAAGGCTGTGAACTGACTCCAGCCAGTAACGCTCCCCGCAGTGTACCGCTATATGTTGCGGCCTTGAATGCGTATCGGAGGATTTTGCTTCATGCGAAGGAAAAAGGCATTCCTGTTACCGTGTTGAAAGCAGGACAGGTACTGAAATTTGGAATAGACACGAAGATGCGGATACTGGCACCCAAAAGCTGTGTTGTAGATGCATATATGGAGATCGTGGAACGGGCATACAGTCTTGAGGCGGATACAAATGCCGTGACTGAGTGCCTGATCCGGTTGGACGCTACATCCAATCACACCAGTATGCTGTTGCGCTTCGAACTGGGAGACATCGTTTTTCTCAGCGCGGCGGATAGCTGTCCATCTGAATGGGATGAGGTGCCTGAAATTTTTTTCAAAAATGTAAACGTTCTCAAATTGCCACATCATGGACAAATAGATTCAATTTCGGAATCTTTTATGAAAAATATGCCGTTGGAGTATATTATTACGACCTCGGCATCTGATAGACGGTATCATAGCGCGAATCAGGCGGTATATCAGAAGCTGGCCGCAATCTTTCCGGCGGAGCATCCACCACACTTTTTGTTTTCGGATGAGCGAGAGTATCCGCCTTATTTCTCACAGCCCGAAGGCTTTCAGGCTATCAAACTTGTAATGGATTCCGGGATGGTTATACCGGAGTTTATTAGAATTCAATGAAAAGAGGAGAGAAAACAATGAAAAAACTCATGTCGC
Source organism: Clostridiales bacterium (assembly GCA_018370615.1). Classification (GTDB taxonomy): domain Bacteria; phylum Bacillota; class Clostridia; order Oscillospirales; family CAG-272; genus Avispirillum. Next base: position 748 of record JAGZAC010000125.1, on the reverse strand, counting down.
TGGTCCTCGCACTCGCTATGATTCTGAGTTTGGCTGCCTGCGGCGGCAAAACCACGGGAACGTCACCTGACAGCGCAGGCGATTCCCAGCAGGAAACTCCCGCGACTTCGGACGGCGCTTTCCCTGAAAAGCAGATCACTATTATTATGCCCTGGAGCCTTGGCGGCGGACCCGATACCATTGCCCGCCAGGTTGCCTCCTATGGTGAGAAGTATCTGGGTGTGCCCGTGATTGTGGAAAACCATACCGGTGGTTCCGGAACTATCGCCATGAACGATGCATTGCAGGCGGAGGATGACGGTTATACCATGGTGGTTGCCAACGGCCCCTTGTTCTCACTGACTCCCAGCTTCATTAATGTCAACTACACACTGGATGATATTACGCCTCTGATTGGTATGCGTATCACGGAGTTCGTTGTTCTGACTAACTCTAAGAGCGGCATCACCAATATCGACGAGCTGAAAGCCTATGCCGCAGAGGGGAACACAATCAAGTACGCTACCACAGGCGGCCCTGGCAACGACAGCTATACTATGATTTCCGTCCTGTTCAAGTTATTGGACATCCCCGCTGAGCCTGTTCCCTACGACGGCGGCCAGGAGGCCATCAATGCGTTGGTGGGCGGCCATGTTGACGTGGCTATCGGTTCTCCCCCGACTTACCGCGATTATGTGATCAACGGCGAATTGAACTGCCTGGGAACCTTCATTCCCGAGGGGCTGGAGGAAATCACTCTGAAAGCGAT
>JAGZAC010000124.1 GCA_018370615.1 Clostridiales bacterium | reverse complement strand
TGTCTTTTCCTCTTACCAAAAGCACTGCCACGCCCAGCTGAATTCCGTAGGACAGTACAGAAAGCAGGAACACAATCCCCAGGTTGACTGCAATATCCCCCGAATAAGGCATCTGGTACGACACAAAAATGAGAAGAGGATTGATTACAAGAAGGGACAAATTCGACAGCTTTTTATTTGTGCCGCTGTCGATCAGACCGATTTTTCCGCAGACAAATCCGATCAGCGCCATGATCATCATGATCAAAAGCTTTTCCAGAATGATGCCGCTCATTCGTCCCCCCGGCTTTCTTTTTGACGCAGTTCGATCATATACAGTGCGTCCCGCTCCCCGGAAACGGTGAGACTGTCCTTCGCACCAACGCTTCCCTCTCCGATCACCTGATTTTGTTCGTTGCAGATCCGATAAGAGAAGCTGTCCCCTGTCAGATAATCGGAAAGCTCCAGGGGAAGGCACACATCGTCGTCATTATATTTGTAGACGATCAGCAACAGGGCACCCTCCTTCTGATAGCCTGTAATCCGGCAGGGCACGCCCTGGTCCATATCCACGGGGCAGTCGGACACCATGATTCCGTCCACAAAGTAGTCCAGATATGCCTGGCGCAGCGCGGCGCAGGTTTTTACCGCCTTGGAAAATTCCGGATATTCCCGGATCAGCGCGCTGCCGTTGTAGTTTTCCGGCTTTGAAGGGTACACATTGATCACATAATTGTCCATGAAAATAAATTTCACATAGGAGGGCTCCGAGTCCACATTAATGTTGGGGCGCAGGGTGCGCACTACGTGCATATACGGGCGCATGTCCCCCCTACCCGGCCAGTACAGCCAGTTCCAGGTAAAGTCCGTGTTGTCCAGCTCCGATTCAAAATACAGGGTGGATTCGGAGGAGAACACCGTGCCCGGGTACATTTTTTCCGTTTCCAGACGGTACTCGTTGATAATGTCATGTACGATGTCGTCCTGGTTGTCTCCCAGCACATACTGGTCCCAGCAAATATTGGGGCAGCCCGCCTCGTCCCGGAAAAACCGCAGGCCCTCCCGGATATCCCGTCTCCAGTTTTCGGGGGAATGGTCGTGAATCTGATAGCAGCTCCAACGCTGACAGTAGGGCGCTTTGAACATGGGAATGGATTTAGGGGTTTCTGCCCAGGAGCCGCTGCGCTCGGTGATGCCGTAGTTCTTAGCAGTCTGGTCCCACAGGGAGATCCAGGACACCAGAGGCGTCACCACAACCCCCATTTCCTTTAATTTTTCCACATTTTTCTTCCAGCATTCCAGCCCTCCCCATTCCTTATAAAAGCAGTGGGGACCGGTAGGCAGGGTGAACATAAACGCCCCCCACACGTTTAGATCGTACAGGCCGTGTTCCTTCATATCCTCTGCAAGGGTGGGCATATCGTCGTATTTCCAGCTGTAGTCGTCAGGGTCCTTGGTATATCCGTTGGCCATGAACACTGTACGAAATCCAAACATTTCCTTTGCCCGCCGGGGCACCTCTACCACCCGGTGCACCTGGGACTGCACATATTCCCGATATGCGCCGACGCCCTGAATCCATGGACCGGTGTGTGCAGTGAGGATATACTCTCCAGAGTCATAGACCTCTCCTTTGCCCACCTTGGTATCCCGCAGAAAAGCAAGACGGAGTTTTCCAGTCAGGTTATCCAGCTTTACCCACAGCTGCTCCCCGTATCCCATCTCTTTGGGGTCATCGGGGCCCCAGCCCCAGTGTTTGCGGTACATGGAAAAGCCTCCCTTGCGGCTGCCCATATCGTACCATCGTCCGATCATAGGACCGGGCTGAAATCCCCCCGCCCGGTGGAACCGGCCGGCGCAGGACTCTGTCCAGGCAAAAAAGTTTTCCCTGGTCTTCGGTGTGCTTTTCAGCTCCACAAAGGGCTTTTCCCGTCCTCCCAGCATGGTGAGCACATCGTGCTCCTCGTCGCTGGTGGGAACGATTCCGTTCATATCCGGAAACAGCACCTGGACCACCTGGGCTTCCGAGTGATTCTCCACAAGCAGGCGCATGGCAACAGACCTGCCGTCCTCGCAGGCCTGCAGCGTTACTGTGGCAGACACGCCCCCCTGCAGCTGCACCATATCCGAGGGTGCCGGGACTGTCCAAGGAATGCTGTGATATGTAAGGGTAATCGTATTGCCGTCACAGGCAATTGCAGGCGGAGTGCTGTGGTATTTCCCCGTGGGATTCAGCCGCAGGGTATCGTAATCCGTATGGACAGGCCAGGACAAGTCGAACAGACCTTTGCCCTCCTGTATCATAGGCGGCACGCCGGGATATTCCAGGCTTCGAAGCGCGCCGGTAGACGTATCAAACGTAAAGGTTGTGTTGTTCAATGTATAAGAGACAGTATTCATGCTGACACCAGCCTTTTTTCTAAATTTGTACTTAGTATAATGTACCAAAAATTGCTGGAAGAATCAAGGGAAAGAAAGAAATTCACAAAAGATATTGGAAGATTTGTTTATGGGGAAGGATATATGACAACCCCTCCGTCAGCTTCGCTGACACCTCCCCTTGCACAGGGGAGGCTTGGGTTTATGTAGGCTCCCTTGTGTAAAGGGAGCTGGCTCCGCGCAAGCGGAGTCTGAGGGATTGTCTCTTCTATGTTATTAACAACCCCTCCGTCAGCTTCGCTGACACCACCCCAGCATCTCCTTTGGAGCTGCAACACAGGGGAGGCAAAATTTAGAAGTCCCCCTTGTGGGGAGTTGCAAAGCAACTCCGCGGGATTGTCAACGAAGTTGACAGGGGGATTGTTCGGTTGCACCCCTCCGTCGCAACTGCGTTGCGCCACCTCCCCTTCATAAAGAAGGGGAGGCATGGGTTAAAAGGCTCCCTTATAGGGAGGCTTGAATGATAAAGAGGCCCTTTGTGGGGAGGCAAAGAAAAAAGTCCTCTTGTGGGGAGGTGCAAAGGCTAGTTGCACTAAAGAATAATTATTGCATCAATTTAGAAAGTTGTCTCCTCGTAATTGATATTACATATTTTTATGCAATTTATTTTTACAATATAAACAAATAATTAAAAATTTATTCATTTAATTTGTGATATCTGTTGACATTTTTATGATGATGTTATAGAATGCAAATGGAAAAGCCATCCAATTTTGGAAGTCGAAAAGTAAAATACATAGCCTTGACTTTAGTCTCGCTGTTTCTTATCGCCATAACTGGTTGCAGCCGACCGCAGTATGAGTTTTCGATCACCACAAAGCTGAAGGGGGATATATATTTTCTACCTAAAAATTAATATACACACAGATACAAATATAATTGTAACAAAAAGCTCCCCGGCACCAGACAGGAGACAGCCATGTACCTGATAAAGCGGTACTGGCAGAAATGAGATACGGTCCAATGGTTTATAACTTCTGACAGGATCCGTTTCATCATAGACGCAAAAATATCCTGTAAGGCTGGCGAAAACATGAATGTATAAAACTTGAAAAGGAGACAAAAATGAAAAAAAAAGCTGTTGTTCTTGCACTATTGATTTTGCTGATGTCCTTTATGACATCAGGTACTACATTTGTCGCACAGCAGACAAGTATTCTGGGAAAGTACGAAAATACATCCCCTGAGCAAGTTCTAATAAGTCTGCAGACACTTCCAAAAGCAGAATTTACACAGGAAGTGAAAACCGCTTTTGCCGAGAGTTCCCAATCAGACATTAATAATGCAATCCCATTTGCGGCAGGGCTCAGCGAACGAATCAACGAATATTCTGAAGATGAGTTGATTTCCATGATCACAGATTCAGCAAATGATCTATCTTTCAGAGTGACCCTTGTACAAATATACGGTAACGACAACGCATCAGGTTTTACAGGCCGGACTGCACAAGGGAATGAAACCATCCGAAATCTGCTTTTGGACAGTTCTGTCGAGACCATTCTCAAAGAAAATATTATCATCCTTTTGGACTTTACAGATACAGCAGGCAAGCAAATGCTTCAATCAATTGCCTGCGAGGAAGATGATATGCTGGCCTTTCAGGCAATTAAAAAGCTAAACAAATTTGACAGCGAAAGCGCAATAGATATTTCCAAAAATATACTGGAAACCTATGAAACGCAGACGCCAGAAAAGGTAAATGCCGCATTAAAGGTCATGTCAGAGGTATACAGAGAAGCCCGCATTCAAAAAGCTTTTACAAAACGACTCGAATTAGAAAAGGCTGCGTTTATTGATCTTTGCAGTGATATCATCAATACTTCTGAGGCAGGTGACAAATTACAGGACTGTGCTATTCTAGCATTATCTGATATGACAGACGCCCAGGCGATCACCACAATTGTGGAAAATCCCAACATTGATAATTCCTTTAAGGTATACGCCATAGACCAAAATTATCTTACCTTAACAGCAATGGCAGAATCTGGGTCGGAAGAAGCAATCGACATAGTATGTAAGGCCATGGAAATCAACCCTTTAAAGGAGCTGAGTGAACCTTTATCCGCTTGTCAAACTACGACAATGACCAGAAGCGCAAATGCTGTCTCTGAAAAAACCGTCAAGAAAGCAAGTGCAGCTGCATCTCGCATTGCGTTGACAGGAACCAATGCAAATCCAAGATGGGCTCAATTTTATAACGAGGTGAATTAAAATGATGAAAAAGTTGATTTATATATTGATCATCACCGTCAGCATATTTTCAATTTCAATTCTTTCAATCGATGCGGTTGCAGTTACATCCGGATATGAAGGCTATGCTATTTATAGAGACGGTGTAGCTTTTGGAATTGAATGGCATGCCGGTTTGATGAATCAACCTTCCTCTACTTACGAAAATAATACAATAATTCATACTGATGGACATAATACTAAATATGGTACTTGGTTGGATTTTGTGGGATCAAATGGTTTCAAGGGTGTGTATAAACCCAAAGCTGGATTATCAAACGTACAAAGAGAATATGCTCTAACTACTGGAAGAGCATTGGCATCTGAAAATATACCCTACGATGTAAGATATCAACTTAATTATTCTTCTGATCGCTACGGAAAGTGGGTTCGTACATACGAAATAACAAGTATGCGCTGTGATGGCTTAGTTGAGTATGCATATGAGTGGAACGACATCCGGGTATATGGAAGCATTGAAAATAATTTGTGGAATATTAGCTGGGGAGATGAAGAAATTTGGAAACATCATAGTTACTTTAATATCACTCCAAAATCACAAGCATCAAATTATATGACTCTCATACTCTCCAGTCGTCCTATGGGTTCTTACAAATAACGTAATAAACAGACGGCAATGAACATGCCGTCTGTTTATTTATTCACATAATCGCGTTACTTCTCCTGCTTTTCCATTTTTCCCTCTTTTTCAGGATGCGGTTTTATTTAATCCGGAAACAAAAGACTCCTCATATTCTCCCGCCGGCTCCGCTCTCTTTGTATTTTGCTGAAGCTGTTCCAAGGAAAACGTGCCAGACTGCAGCCAAATATCGTATCGACCGAATGCATCTAGATATACCACGTCAATTCCGTCTATGTGATACATACTTTCCAAAACATCCAAAACCTGTCTGGTTACTTTTGCCGCCATCTGCCCGCTGTCCTGGTTCTCTGTTCACCGTCTATCGTATATTTTACTCCATAGGATTCGTCTACTAAATTATAGGAAACTGCATCTATCGTGCTCCCCGGGTAAACCTCTTTTAAATATACCTCTGCCCGATTTCTCGCGATCGCTTTGGAAATGGGGTTCCCCGCTACTGCATTGGCAAAGGCCAGTACCAATCCGATCAGTGCAAGGGCCGCCACAGCTGCAGCGATGCGCAAAGCAGTAAGCCCTGCCTTTCGAAGATTCGTCATCTTACTTCCACCTCCTTCCTTTTATGGCAAACCGCAGCAAAACCGCAATCAGACAGCCGCTCAAGGATGCAATGGCGCAAAGAAGTCCCATTTGTAGGGAAATCCACAAATTCCCTTCCCGAATCCAAAACGCAGCACCGGAAAATACATATACGAGCACAGGCGTAATGTACCACCTTCTGCGGAAAATCACCGCGCCTGCAGCTCCCAACAGGGGCATAAAATAGAGGTTGTAAAAAAAGGCGCCGCTGCTGTTGTCAAAAGGGAGAAACGAACATACCCCAAGGCATACAAGAAATATACAGGCAAATCCAATATACAATTTTTTCTTGATCTGCCGAAGATTTTTGCGGTCGTCTGTACTCACAGGAGAATCCTCTTTCCTGGCAGCTTCAAAAACAGCCAGGCAAACTTCACACTCAGCAATGTGGGTTTCTACAAATTCCCGGCTTTCGGCACTGGCCGCATCATCCTGCACAAGCGGGATCAAGTCCTGGACAATATCACATTGATTATTCAAGCAACTTCTCCTCCTTTAACTTGACCTTCAGCCACCCTTTTGTACGAAAGAAAATTACCCTTGCAGAGGATTCCGAAATACCTAAGCCCTGACCAATTTCGCCATAGCTGCATCCTTCAAATCGCATGTACATTACTTTTCGGGTCATATCGTCCCGCTCCAAAAGCAGCGCATGTACTCGGCCTATGATTTTTTGTTCCATCTGCGTATCCAGAAATGTTTCCACAGAATCTGTCAGCGTGGGAACAATCAACATGGCTGACACTTCCCTATGGGCCTTTTTCCATCGTAAATTCTGCATCCACAGTTTTCTTGCAATGGACAGCAGCCATGTTTTGACCGTACAGTCCCCTCTAAACCTGTGGATGGAAAGGATTGCTTTTACAAAAGTATCCTGCATCAAATCTTCTGAAAGGGATGTATCACGGGTCAAAGAATAGAGATACCGAAAAACGTCATCTTTATAGGCGCTGTATAAGGCTTCTATTTCTTGCATCCAAAATCTCCTTTCACTCTATTAGTCACCAAAGCTGTCACGATGTTACAGGAAAGTAAAAATTTGGTCTATTAAAGAAAAACATACTATTTTGAAAAGTTAGGTGCAGTGTTTTACAACCCCTCCGTCACGGCTACGCCGTGCCACCTCCCCTTGCACAGGGGAGGCGTAAGACAAAAAGGCTCCCTTGTGTAAAGGGAGCTCCCGCGAAGCGGGTGAGGGATTGTTTCCCTTTACAACCCCTCCGAGCTTTGCTTCGCAAAGCCCACCTCCCCTTGCACAGGGGAGGCTTGAATTTGCGTAGGCTCCCTTGTGGGGAGGCAAAGAAAAAATCCTTTTGTGGGGAGGCAAAATTTAGAAGTCCCCCTTGTGGGGAGTTGCAAAGCAACTCCGCGGGATTGTCGACGTTAGTCGACAGGGGGATTGTCTACTGAATATTACGCATCCAAAGAATATTCCCCATCGTTTTTGTCCCCGCGGCACAGCCACTGTCCCCGGGTGAAGTCTGGAATCTCCACCGGCTGACCGCCGCCGGCGATTGAGATCTCCGACAGAGGTGTGATGGCCATCCAGGACGCCATATCATACGTATCAATGACAGGCTGCCGCCCGTTCAGAATCCCGTCGAAAAAGGCAGAGTATACCAGCCAGTCCATTCCGTCGTGGCCGCCCTTTACCCCCTCCTTTAGGTACCGCTGCCAGATAGGATGCTCCCACTTTTCCCGATACTGGTCCAAGTTTTCATACTGTCCGTTGCCGCTCTCTCCAAGACTGTCCAAAAACACCGCCTTGGTCAAGTCTGTATAACTCCCCTTTGTCCCCCGGACAGTGAAGCCCCGGCTGTAATGTCTGGGGAGCGTGGTGTCTAGGGTAAGGGTAATCAATTCTCCCCCTGCACACAGAATATTGGTTTTTACAATATCCCCCTGGGAAAAATGCGCCATTCCCAGGGCAGGGTCTGCCTCTTCCTGCCCTCTGGCATATTCGTTTAGTCCCCAGGCACCGGAAGCCATAGAGGACAGGGTCAACATCCGGTTGCCTCGGCCGATATTCAATACTTTTGCAATGGGTCCCAGTTCATGAGTGGGATAATTTTCGCAGTTGCGATGCAAATAATTGCGCAGGCGGTAGTGCCGGTTCTCTTTTCCAAACGCAATCTCCCGGCGCAGGTCGTGCTGGTATCCGCCCTCACAGGCAACAACCTTCCCAAACAGACCCTCACGGACCATATGCAACACCATCAATTCTTCCCGGCCAAAGCAGCAGTTTTCCAGCATCATACAGTGCCTGCCTGTTTCCTCATAGGCGCGGACAAGCTCCCAGCAGTCGTCGATGGAATAGGCACCGCCCACCTCACAGCCCACATACTTTCCGGCACGCATGGCCGCCACCGCCGCAGGAATATGATTTTCCCATGCAGAGGCAATTACTACAACCTCAACGTCAGGGTCCTCAACCAGCACCCGATAGTCTGTCGTATGCCTGGGTGCATACCCTTTTTTCTCCAAAACGCCCTGCTGTCCCCGCACAGCGCGGTCCTCATAGATGTCGCAGACGTATATAATACGAATAGCCTCCATATCACAAAGGATACCTGTGAGGGTGCTGTATCCTCTCTCACCGAGACCGATGACCCCTACTTTCACTGCTTGTTTCATATCTTAATTCCTCCTGCACAGAGTGATTTCCCCCACATTCTACCACAACCGGTGCACTTGTCAAGGCGTTTTTAAAAATAAAATGTACAGGGTTTTTGATTTGGATTGGAAGATACATTCTTCCGCAAAAATCGAAAATAAATGCCAGCTTCCGCCGGGCGGAAGCTGGCATAATTTTTTCAGAAGCGGCTTATCAACAAAATCAGAAGTATGACTACTGCAGCCGCTAAGACGCCGATAATTACATACAAAATGGCAACTTGCGCAGAGCCGTTCTCCGCTTCCGTACCTGCACTTTCCATGGCTTCACTGGTTTCCGGCTCTGTAGTTACCTCACTCGTTTCCCGCTCTGTTGGGGCCTCGCTGGTCTCACTGCCAGTTTCTGGCGCAGTCAGGGCCTCACCCGTTTCCGGGGGCTCACTCTGTGCACTGCTGTCGTCTGCCGTCTGGGGAAGGGACAGCTGAATTTTTGCTGTAGCGGTAGTCTGCAGGACATTATACTGAAAATCCAGCCGAATTGTACCGCTTTTGTTTTCCAGTGCTACCAGAAAAGAATCGCTGCCGTTCCTGTTCTCCCCGGTATATCCCGCCGGATCGATTTCGCCCCTCTGCCCATAGGCGTCATAGGCGGTAAAGTTTGCCGCAGAAATATCTTTTCCGTTTCCTTTGTCGTCGTATTGATAAAATATCTGCACCAGCTGTGCGTATGTAACCGTTTCATATATATCGTTACCGTTTTCGTCCGTACCGCTTTTTTCGGTAACCGTAAAGGGCGTGTCGGACAGCAGTACGGCCTCGGTCACTTTCAGTGTGCCGATATGCTCCCTGGTGTCGATATCTATCACATTGATACTTTCGCCTGCTCCGTACAAATAGTTTCCTTCGTGTTCTGTAATGGTGGTTGCGCTGCATCCCGAAAGAAAGAGAAGCACCGCCGCCATGATAAAAATGGCGCTATGTTTTTTCATGGATTCCCCTCCTATATATGCATAGCATAAATAATCATAGCATTCTTTGGGAAGAATGTTGTTTTTGGGAAAATACGGAGATAGGATGTGACAACCCCTTCGTCTCGCCTACGGCGAGCCACCTCCCCTTGCACAGGGGAGGCTTAATGTTAGAGGCTCCCTTGTGTAAAGGGAGCTGTCGACGTAGTCGACTGAGGGATTGTCCCTTCTATGTTA
>JAGZAC010000123.1 GCA_018370615.1 Clostridiales bacterium | reverse complement strand
GGCATATATTCGTCACATTGGCCCGTTTCCGTTATATGGCACGGAATAATCTTCAAAAGAAACATATTGCGAATATCTGTGCGAAATTTTCTCTGTGTGTTGTCAATTATTAAAATCATGGTTCATATTTCACTCCTAGCAGCATATAATTGGATAGCTGTATTAAAAGAAAGGCGGAATACATATGTTTGTATATTCCTTAAAGGCAAGCTCGCTCAAATTTGCATGCGTGATCGGCGTGGCTGTAATTGCACTGGTTGCTTTGCTGATCCTAATGCCTACCACAAAGGAAGTGGCAGCCGGCTCTATTTTAGAGGACAACGGCACCATCAACTATGAAAAAATAAAAACCAATGAAAACAGACTGGAGTTTCTCTCTCAGTTTGGGTGGGAAGCGGGAGATGCGGCAGTAGAGGAAGTAGAAGTGCGCATCCCTACAGATTTTGATAAAGTGATGAACGCATACAACGAAGTGCAAAAGGCGCAGGGACTGGATCTTTCCAAATACAAGGGAAAGACAGCAACCCGCTATACCTATGAGATCAGAAACTATCCGGACTATGACGGCACTGTTTTCGCCAATATCATTGTTTACAAAAATCGAGTCATCGGCGGGGATATCTGTTCCTCCGACGTATCCGGATTCATTCACGGCTTTGCACTGCCGACCAAAACAGAGTAACTGTCATTTGTGGCGCAGCTCTATTACAGTCACCCCATAGTCTCCCTCGCCATACTGACCTACCCGATAGGATTCCACCCGGCTGTCTTTCTTCAGGTAATTCCAAATGGCCTGACGGAGGGCACCAGTTCCCTTTCCGTGAATGACCGTAACACCGTAAATTCCGGCCACCAGCGCATCGTCCAAATATCGATCCAGCATAAAGCAGGCATCGTCGCCAATCATACCCCGCACGTCCAATTCCGGCTGAAAGGATTTGGCGGCTGCGGCTTTGTAGGCAACGCGAGATGTCTGCTTTCCCTTTTCGCCCACTGCAGCTTCTTCCTCCAAAAGACGCAGTTGTGAAACATTCATTTTGGTTTTTAAAATTCCCATTTGGAGACTTACATTTCCCTTTTTGTCCGGATCCTCCAGCAGCGTTCCTTTGGTTCCAAGACTGCGGTGCACCACCGTATCCCCCTTTTTCAAAGGCCTTGGAAGCACATAGTCGTCTTCTTTTTCTTCTGGAGTATTTTTATCGTAAAAGTCCTTGACTCTGGCTTTAATATTCTTCTTTGCCTGAGAAATTTTATCTCCGAAATTGTCTGCATCCTTGGCACGTTTCGCCTCGTCTAGCTGCTTTAATATGAAATCACTGGAAGCGCGGGCGCTATCCAAAGTCTGCCGTGCCTTGTCCATGATACGGGCAGCTTCCTTTTCCGCCTGCCCCAGCTTCTCCTGCAGGGCCGCTTCCGCGTCCCGCTTGAAGCTTTCATATTCTACCCGCAGGGCACGGGCCTTTTCTTTTTCGGCTTCTAGTTCAAACCGCTGCGCTTCCATTTTTTCAATGACCGCTTCAAAGCTGCGGCTGCCGTGATCCACGTATCCCCGTGCACGATCTACGATTCGCTGGGAGAGCCCCAGACGTTCCGAGATCGCAAAGGCATTGGACTTCCCAGGTGTACCAATCATCAACCGATATGTGGGACGCAGTGTCTCCACATCAAATTCACAGCTGGCGTTGCACACTCCTTCCCGCTCGATGGCAAAGGCTTTCAGTTCCGCATAATGGGTGGTCGCAGCACAAAGGGCGCCCACAGAGAGCACCTCCTCCAAGATAGAGGTGGCCAGGGCGGCGCCTTCCACCGGATCGGTGCCCGATCCCAGCTCGTCGAACAAGACAAGGGACTGACCTGTCATTTGCCCCAAGATTGATACAATCCCCACCATGTGGGAGGAAAAGGTAGACAGGGACTGTTCAATCGATTGCTCGTCTCCGATGTCGGCAAAGGCGGAATCAAATACACATGCACATGCTCTCTCACAGGGAAGCTGCAGTCCCGCCTGCGCCATCAGAGAAAAAAGTCCCAGGGTTTTGAGTGCTACCGTTTTGCCGCCGGTATTGGGACCGGTAATCACCAGCATACTGTAATCGCCGCCGATGAGAATATCCACCGGCACCGCTTTATCAATCAAGGGATGACGGCAGCGGACCAGCTCCACCTTCCGTTCCTGTGTAATTTCCGGCGTACAGGCGTCCATACGATAGGCCAGCTCCGCACAGGCATAGATAAAAGCAAGCTCCGTAATATTTTCATAGTTGCACACGATTGTAAACGCTTTTTCCGCTACAAGGCTGGAAAGCTCCCACAAAATCCGTTCGATTTCGTGCTCCTTTTCACTTTGCAGCTGCCGCAGCTCATTGTTTGCCTCCACTACCCGCATGGGCTCAATAAACAGTGTAGCTCCGGAAGCAGAGGTGTCGTGAACAAGCCCCTTAATTTCGTTTTTATATTCGCTTTTCACCGGAATGACGAAACGGCCGCCCCGGGTCGTCACAATGTTTTCCTGCAAATATTTGGAGTAGGCCCCACCTTGGGTATACTGCTGCATCAAGTCCGCAATACGCGCGTTGGTTTTGCGGATTTTCTGACAAATATCCAAAAGAGCGGGACTGGCATCGTCTGCCACCATTTCCTCGGAAATAATCGCCCGGCTGATTTTTTCCTCTAGGGATTTTTCCGGAATCAGCCGCGCAAAAATCTCGTCCAGCACCGTTTCAAAGAGACGGTCGCTTTTGCTGTACTCCAAAAGGGTCCTGGAGGTGCGCAAAACATTTGCGCAGTCCAAAAGCTCCCGCATGGAAAGAACAGCTCCCTTTTCTGCACGTTCACAAGCAGGGTGAATATCCCGTACCGATCCGAAGGACGGCGTTCCCTTTTGCCCCAGCAGCCGCTTGGCATCTGCAGTACGCTGCTGCCGCAGGCGAATTTCATCGATATCGCAGGACGGCACAAGCTCCATTGCCCGCTGCCGCGCACCTTCGGTAAGCGCTGCGTCTGCCAGAAGCTTTCGTATTTTGTCAAATTCCAATATGGAAAATAATTTATCGTTCATATCTCCATTTTCGCGGATAATAGCAAATCCGCATTCTTACAATAATATTGATTTATAAAAACTGAGTGTAGAAAAAGAATGTTCAATATGGTGCAGCAGATATTTCTCACACGCCTCTCCGAACAAACGCCGATCGTCCATTTCCAGTGTAAAAGACATAAAACGATTGACCGGTGCCGCTTCCACATACCGCAGAGCAGATAAGACACCGGGAGTGAGAGATATATAGTACTGCGCCGTTCCATTGCTGTCCGGCGCGGCGCTCTCCGCCTCCCGCCGCGCCTGATCCCGGCAGTCACGGCACAAAATCCGGCCATTCATAATATCCAGATATATCTTTTCTGCAGTCTCACAGCCACACATCCCACAGGCCTCTAGTTGCGGCTGGAATCCCATCTCACAGGCGCATTTGAACTCAAAGGCAGCTTTCAGCTGCTGCAGATGAACGTCCTTTTTCTCGCTGAGTACATACAGTGCATTCAGTGTCAGCCGCAAAAGCGCCGGATCTGCAGAGCCCTCCACTGAACAGTCCGCACATACATCACATAGGTATGCGGCTAGGGCCATTTTATCCAAATCCGTGCGCAGGCCATAAAAGCATTCGGATAATTCACTTTCCACAATGTAATAATATTTCCCGGACCGGCGCAGGGTGAAGGTACTGTAGCAAAAGGGCTGACAGGCGGCCATATTTTTGCTTTTCAGGCTCTTGACCCCCTTGCCCATGATGGACATACGTCCCTGCTCCATCGTGACCAGCGTAATGACCTTGTCAGACTCTCCAATCTCCGTTTCCCGGACCGTAAGGCCATGTACCGTCAGTTTTTCCATAATACAGAATCACTCCAGATTTTTGGGATTATATCCGAAATTGTGGAGGTTGAAGTCGCTGTCCCGCCAGTTTTCTTTTACCTTCACCCAGAGATTCAGATACACCTTCATGCCGAAAAAGTTCTCCAAATCTTCTCTGGCACGGGACCCAATCAGCTTCAGCGTCTGCCCTCCTTTGCCTACGATGATGCCCTTGTGGGATTCCCGTTCACAGAAAATTTCCGCACGAATGGAAATGAGCTTGTCCGTTTCCTTGAATTCCTCAATCACTACTGCCACGCCATGGGGAATCTCATCCGACAAAGTTCGCAGCAGCTTCTCCCGGATAAACTCGGCGGCAATCTGCCGCTCCGGCTGATCGGTGAGCATGTCCTCTTCAAACATCCAGTCAGATTCGTAAAGAAACTTTTCCACCTCAGAAAGAACCAAGTCCACATTTTTTCCTTTCAGGGCGCTGATGGGAACAAAAGCATCAAAATTGTGCAGTGCCGCATATGCCTCAATGGTTTTTGCCAGCTGTTCCCGATTATATAAATCTATTTTATTTAAAACCAAAATAGCGGGCAGGCCGGCTTCCCTGACTTGATTTGCTACGTTTTGCTCTACCATGCCGGGGGCTCGTCCCGCGTCTGCAATCAAAATCACCGCATCTGCACTGCCCATGGAAGTGCGCACGCTTTTCATCATGTAACCGCCCAGTTTCGTTTTGGGCTTGTGAATTCCGGGAGTGTCCAGAAACACAAACTGATTTTCTCCTTTTGTGAGCACTCCCATAATCCTGTTTCTGGTAGTCTGGGGCTTGCTGGACACGATGACAACCTTTTCTCCCAGCAGTGCATTCATAAGGGTAGATTTGCCCACATTGGGCCTTCCAACGATTGCGATAAAAGCAGTTTTTTTCATTCTTTTCTTTCGCTTTCTATATTCTTGTCCATTTCCCGCCCAATTTTCATTTTCTCCAGCACGCTGCGCTGCTTTGCACGCATTTCCTTATCTGCCGAAGGGGAAATCTCGTGGTCATATCCCAAAAGATGCAGCACAGAATGTACAGTTAAGAACGCCACCTCCCGCCGGAAGCTGTGCCCGTATTCCTCCGCCTGCTCTTTTGCACGTTCCAGGGAGATGACAATATCTCCCAGCGGAAGGATTGTCTCCCCGACAGGGATTTCTTCCACTGAAAAATCAAACATGGGAAAAGACAACACATTTGTAGGGACATCCTTTCCTCGGTACTCTTTATTGAGAGCACGAATGCCTGCATTGTCCGTAAAAGTGACAGACACCTCGCAATCGGCGGAAAAATTTTCAGCTTGCAAAGTGGCTAAAACTGCGCTGCGGACAAGACTGCGCAGGCCGCCATCTACGGGAAGTCGGTTTTGTTCGTTGTTAAAATAAACTTTTAGCTTCATGCCTTCCCTTTCTGACCGCCACCAGCTCGGTTCACCTTATATGCGCGGGCAGCTTTTGTTCGCTTTTCTCGGTCATTTTTCTCATAAGCTAAGATAATTTTTTGCACCAGACGGTGACGCACCACATCTCTCTCGGAAAACTCATAGATGCCAATATCCTCGATATTTTTTAAAATCTTCACCGCTTCTGCAAGGCCGGACCGCTGGCCGAAAGGCAGGTCCGTCTGGGTGAGGTCTCCGGTGACAACTGCTTTGGATCCGTTGCCCAACCGAGTCAAAAACATTTTCATCTGTTCCGGGGTAGTATTTTGCGCCTCGTCCAAAATGATAAAGGAATCATCCAGGGTACGTCCTCGCATATAGGCAAGGGGAGCGATTTCAATAGTCATTTTTTCCATCAATCGGCTGCAGTTTTCCATGCCCAGCATGTCGTATAGTGCATCGTACAGAGGGCGGAGATAGGGATCGATTTTGCTTTGCAAATCTCCTGGAAGAAATCCCAGTCGCTCCCCTGCTTCCACTGCTGGGCGGGTGAGAATAATTCGAGTGAC
>JAGZAC010000122.1 GCA_018370615.1 Clostridiales bacterium | reverse complement strand
GCTTTCCGGACAGCAGCGTGACCCCCCGGTGAAGCTCCGTAAGCACTGCGTCCCGCACCTCTCTCGTACAAGTGCTGATTACCTGGATCTGCATTTTACCGTTGCCCATCATCATAACTTGGTTGATTACAAAGGAGTATACAACCACCATCAAAATTCCGTACAGTGCCTGCCGCACGGAAGATACAGGCAATTGTATGCAGATTACCGTGGCATCGATGATACACAGCATCGTTCCCACAGGAAACCCCGTCCACTTGTTGATAATCAGCGGCGGAATGTCCATGCCTCCGGTGGAAGCACCCGTCCGCGCCACCACGCCTACAGAAAAACCAATGATTACACCGGCGGCGGCTGCACACAAAACCAAATCGTCTTCAATTAGGACCACATTTTTGAACACGCGCTGAAATATGTAAAGAAAAAGCGGATACAAAACTGTGCTGGCAGCCGTAGTTACACAAAAATGTCTGCCTAGCACAGCAGAGCCCCACACAAACAAGGCGATATTGATAATCAACACAAATAGAGACATCTCTACCCCGGTAAATTTGCTGATCATAATAGAAATACCGGTAACCCCTCCGGTGACCAGCCCCGACGGCATGACAAATAAAACGATGGCAAGCGCATACATGGCGTTTCCGCCTACAAGGAGCAAATTTCTCCCCACTATGCCGAATGCCTTTTGCCATTTTGTAAGTTCTTCGTTCATTCCCATAATTGCCCAACTTTATTTACGCAGAAATAGAGCGGCAGGAAACCTGTCGGTTCTCACCGCCGCAAGTCAAATGATAGCACAAACCCCATTCTCTGTCAATACAGAATTTAACAGATTTTTTACTGTTAAAATTTTCATATTTCTTGTACAATATAAAAAAATATGGTAAGATAAATTGGTTAGGAATCATTATGCATTTTTGTGAGGTAAATATGAGCAATATTTTGATAAAGCCCATTCCCCAGACAGAGAAGTGCTTTTTGGATGAGTCCATTCACGCCAAAATGGATTATGCAAAAGGCTCCATGCTGCTGGGAGAGCGGTTCAGCTTTCAGCTTGCATATCAGCTGAGCGATAACGATCCCATGCGAAAGGTGGGATTTCTGTTTGTAGAAGGGCCTCTCGCGCCCTACGTCACCTTTCAGAGAGTCGACAACGTGCCTGTGCGCAATCCCCTGTACTGCGGTTGTGACGACGGAGCATACCTGCGCACCCAACCAGGTCTGTACCCGGACCTGCTGCGCCCCATTACAAGCAAAAACTGGATTTATATTACAAGAGACCTTCAAGCCCTTTGGATTGACATCCGCGTGCCGGAGCATATGCAGGGAGGCACATACCCTATCCACTTTGTTCTGCGGGGACATGAAAATGAATTTCTCGCCGAAACAGACTTTACTGTGGAAATCATTCCGGCAGCGCTGCCGCCGCAAACACTAAAGGTTACCCAGTGGTTTCACCCTGATTGCCTGGCTGTATATTATAACGTAGAAATTTTCTCCCAGCGCCATTGGGAAATCATGGAATCCTTTCTGCAGACCGCAGTGGATAACGGTATCAATATGATTTTGACCCCGGTCTTCACACCGCCGCTGGATACAGCGAAATGGCATCAGCGCCCTACCGTACAGCTGGTAGATGTAACAAAAACAAAGGACGGCTGGTCTTTCGGCTTTGAAAAGCTGGAGCGATGGGTCAAAATGTGCGATGATGTAGGCATCCGCTACTTTGAGATTTCTCACCTGTTTACCCAGTGGGGCGCCCACCATGCCCCCAAAATCATGGCAAATACCGATGACGGGTACCAGCAGGTTTTTGGTTGGGACACCGATGCGGCGGGAGAAGAATACCGAGGGTTCTTAAATGCCTTCCTGCCGGCGCTGATCGAAGAGATGGACCGCCTTGGAGCCGGAGACCGAATGGTGTTTCATCTGTCCGACGAGCCCGGCGGCGACAAGCTGGAAAGCTATCTTGCCGCAAAAGAGGGTATCCAGGCTGCTCTGGCAGAGCAGACCGTTATGGACGCCCTTTCCGACTTTAGCTTTTACGAAAAGGGCGCAGTAGAAACCCCGGTGGTGTCTATCGATCACATCGAACCGTATTTGGAAGCAAAGGTAGACAACCTGTGGGCATACTACTGCTGCTGTCAGTGCCAGCAGGTGTCCAATCGATTTGTCTCCATATCCACTGCCAGAAACCGGATCATCGGTACGCAGCTGTATAAATACAATATCGCCGGATTTCTCCAATGGGGATACAACTTCTACTTCACCGAAGGCTCTATGGAATTCTGCAACCCCTATATGTGCACAGACGGCGGGTACTGGGTTCCCGCTGGTGACGCCTTCTCCGTTTATCCCGCACCGGACGGCACCGCCTATGAAACCATCCATCTGCTGGGCTTTACCGCGGCTCTGTATGATATGCGCGCCTTTGCCCTGGCAGAAAAATTGTGCGGGCGGCAGGCAGTGATGGATATTCTGGAGTCCCGTGGGGAAATTACATTTAAGAAGTATCCAACCGACCAAGCGTTTATTTTAGAAACCCGTGAGAAAATCAACCGCCTTATTGCGGAAAATATATAAATCAATACTGGAGAGAAAATATATGAAAGAATTGAAAAAATTGCAGCACCCCGTGCAGGTTAAGGGACCTGTTCTCACTATCATTATGGACGGCGTCGGTCTCGCCCCGGCTGGAGACGGAAACGCCGTGCAGCGTGCATACACGCCTACACTGGACAGAATTCTAAAGGAATATCCTATGGTGAAGCTGAAAGCCCATGGCACTGCTGTAGGACTTCCCACCGATGATGACATGGGCAACTCAGAGGTAGGACACAATGCCCTGGGCTCCGGCCAGGTCTTTGCTCAGGGAGCAAAGCTAGTGTCTGCTTCCATCGAATCTGGTAAGCTGTTTGCTTCCGAAGCATGGCAAGAGGAGATAAATAACGTAAAGGCCAGCGGCGGCACCCTCCACTTTTTGGGCCTGTTCTCCGACGGAAACGTCCATTCACACATTGACCACCTAAAGGCGCTTATCACCCGCGCAAAGGAAGACGGCGTCCGGCGTGTACGGGTGCACATTCTTTTGGATGGACGAGACGTAGGAGAAACCTCTGCCCTGGACTATGTAAATCCCTTTGAAGCATTTCTGGACGAATTGCGCAGTGCAGACTTTGATATCAAAATCGCCTCCGGCGGCGGCCGAATGAATATTACCATGGACCGATACGAAGCAAACTGGGCGATGGTGGAAAAGGGCTGGAAAACCCACGTACTGGGCGAAGGTCGGCAGTTTGCCTCCGCTGCAGAGGCTATTGAGACCTACCGCAGCGAAAGTCCCGTCATCGACCAGGACCTGCCGCCCTTTGTTATTGCTGAAAACGGCACCCCCGTGGGCACCATCCAGGACGGGGACAGCGTGATTTTCTTCAACTTTCGAGGCGACCGCGCCATTGAAATTTCCAAGGCTTTTGAGGAGGGCAGCGATTTTACACACTTTGACCGTGTGCGCGTACCCAAGGTGGCATATGCAGGCATGCTGGAATATGACGGCGATTTGCACATCCCGCATAGATATCTGGTATCTCCCCCGGAAATCACCAATACCATGGGCGAATATCTGGCGGGCACAGGTGTAGCGCAGTATGCCATATCTGAGACACAAAAATACGGGCATGTCACCTATTTCTGGAACGGAAACCGGTCCGGCAAATTTTCAGAAGAGCTGGAAACCTACGTGGAAATTCCCTCAGACATCGTTCCCTTTGAACAACGCCCCTGGATGAAGTGCGCCGAAATCACGGACACGCTGATAGAGGCTATGCGCAGCGGCAAATATCCCTGTATGCGGGTCAATTTCCCCAACGGGGACATGGTGGGGCACACCGGCAGCCTTGAGGCAACCATCTGCTCCATGGAGGCACTGGATCTCCAGCTGGCACGGATTCTGCAGGCAGTTGACGAACTTCAGGGAATTGCGCTGGTGACAGCCGACCACGGCAACGCAGACGAGATGTATGAAACGGACAAGAAGGGAATGCCGAAGGTGGACAAGGACGGGGCCTATAAGGCAAAGACCAGTCATACGTTAAATCCCGTTCCCTTCATTGTATACGACAACTTTTATACTGACCAGTATACAGTTAAAACTGGGGAAAGCGGATTTGGTCTTTCCAATGTAGCTGCAACGGTGGTGAATCTGTTGGGATATGAAGCACCGGATATGTGGGATAAATCTATTATTGAAGTAAAGTAAGTATGAAAAAGAACGAGGAGACGTTCCTCGTTCTTTTTTACTGCAAGATAAGTCTGCCTGTGGAAAACAGGCTAAAGGATTTTTACAACCCCTCCGTCAGCTACGCTGACACCTCCCCTTGCACAGGGGAGGCTTTAAAATGAGAAGGCCCCCTGTGGGGAGGCTTCAAGCGAAGTAAGTCCTCTATGCACAGGGGAGGCATAAAGCAAAAGGCTCCCTTGTGTAAAGGGAGCTGGCTTCGCGCATGCGAAGACTGAGGGATTGTTTATTTGATTTAAGATAACAACCGCTACACCGTGCCACCCCCTCCCAGGGGAGACTTATAAAAAAGCTAGCTTCCATTTACTGCTCCGACAAATTATATTCCATTATGTGCCGCTGTTCACGCATTCCCTCGTGTATATAAAACCCATGGGCACCTTCGTTAAAGGCCCATACATTCAGCTCCAGTCGGCTGCATCCCTGAGACCGGCCGTATGCTTTGACATAATCCAAAAGCATCTTTCCGTATCCCTCTTTTTGCACGGACACACTGACAGACATGTCCTCTACCCACAATACACGGCAGTCCCGCAAAATCTTATGATTTACAAGGTCCTTTACCTTGCACATAATTAGGCCCGTCACAGTATCTGTTTCATCCACGGATACAAAAATCTCCATTTCTCCCGTGTCTATAAAATGCAGCAGCTCTTCTTTCGTATATGCAGCCCTGCCGGTGCAAAAAAGCTCTCCCCGCTGACTGCTGTGGCAGTCTGCAACGTATAAAAGCAAATCAATCAATGCGTCCACATCTTCTATAGCTGCTCTTCTCACACACTTTTCCATTTTCATCTTCCTTTCTTAATATGATAAACAAGCCTAGGAAGGTATCCCTTCCTAGGCCTTTAATACACTTATCTGGCAACCTCTTCCATAATAAATGCTTCCAGGATATCGCCCTCTTTGATATCGTTGAACTTCTCCAAACCGATACCGCATTCATACCCTTGCTGCACTTCCCTGACATCGTCTTTGAATCGACGCAGAGAGGAAATTTTGTCCTCAGCTACAACGATGCCATCCCGCACTACGCGGATCTGCGCATTCCGGGCAATCACACCATCCTGTACATAGGAACCGGCGACAATTCCCACATTGGGTACCCGAATCGTTTGCCGCACCTGCGCCTGTCCGATCACCTTTTCCACAAACTCAGGCGCCAGCATGCCCTTGGTGGCAGCAGTAATTTCTTCTATACACTCGTAAATGATCCGATAGGTGCGGATATCCACCTTCTGCCGCTGGGCAGAATCGATGGCGCCTTTGTCGGGACGGACATTAAATCCAACAATAATTGCATTAGACGCCGCCGCCAGCATTACATCACTTTCCGTAATACCGCCTACCGCAGAGTGAATTACACGTACCCGCACCTCATCATTGGAGATTTTTTCCAACGCCTGCTTCACCGCTTCCGCGGAGCCTCCAACGTCAGCCTTTACAATGATATTCAGTTCCTGTACGCCTTCTTTAATCTGCGCAAACAAATCGTCCAGATTTACCTTGGAATTGCTGCGGAATTCTTCCTCTTTTGCCTTCGCGCGGCGCTGATCCG
>JAGZAC010000121.1 GCA_018370615.1 Clostridiales bacterium | reverse complement strand
GTATATATATTCATTCTGTTTGTACCGGCTCCCATAAGCCCGCGCAGACCTGCCGTACCGAAATTAAGCGACGTGTAAAAGCGAGAAAAAATCTCCTCGTCATTGCCATGCATAGATATAAGTTCCGCTTTATTTCTCTCGTCAAGACCTGCAAAGGAAAGCCATCTTTCATATTCTTTCATATAATCCATAAACAAATCCCCTTAAATTATATTTCTCGCCTGTTTTCCATAGCTCTTGCAAGTGTTATACTGTCAGAATATTCCAAACTTCCGCCGACAGGAATACCGAGTGCCAAGCCGGTAACCTTTACATCAAACGGTTTTAACAGCTTTGCTATATACATGGCAGTTGCCTGACCCTCAACATTCGGACTGGTTGCCATAATGACCTCGTTTATATCGTTTTCACTGACACGGACAAGCAATTCGGACAACTTAATATCATCCGGTCCCACGTCGTTCATGGGTGATATAAGTCCATGAAGAACATGATATAGTCCGTTAAAATCGCGGGTACGTTCAATCGCGTCCACATCACTCGGCTTTTCCACAACACAAATAACCGAGCGGTCTCGTTTATCCCCCGAACAAATAGAACACAGTTCTTTATCCGTCAGATTCTGGCAAACAGAACAGCAACGGATTTTCTGCTTAGCTTCCAACAAAGTATCCGCAAATGTTTTTGCAACCGATTTATCGGCGGCAATAATATAATAAGCCATTTTTTGTGCAGACTTTGAACCGACTCCGGGAAGCTTTTCAAACTCCTCAACCAATTTAGAAAAAATAGGAATATACTGCATAAGTCTGTCTTTTTATTAAAGCGTCGGAAAGTTAAGATTTAGTCCGCCCGTTGCGGCGCTCATCTTTTCCTCAAGTGCGGAATCAATCTGCTTTGAAACTTCATTAACAGCAGCAACAATCATATCCTCCAACATCTCGATATCATCCGGATCGACAGCTTCCTTTTCAAGCTTTACGGAAAGCAGTTCCTTTTTTCCGTTCATTTCCACAAGAACCATGCCTCCGCCGGACTTTGCGCTAAAAACGCTTTCCTCAACTTCCTTCTGAGCAGCCGCAACATCTTCCTGCATCTTTTGTACCTTGCGCATCATATCGCTCTGCTTCATATTATAACCTTCCGGTAATCTTGCTTTCATAATTTACTCCTTATACAAAATATCTTCAGCGCTGATTAAAAGCTAGCTAAACGAATCTATTTCGTCACGACCTTCGACTGCTGCGCTTTCAGGTTCCTTAAAGCGTACTGTCCAGTCACTGCCGGACGCCTTTTTTGCAGCATTTTCAATAATAGATATATTCTCGGCACTGCTGAGAACCGAATACGCAAAATCGCATTTAGAACAAACAATATATAAAATATTAGCGCTTGTTAAAATAGATGATTTAGAAATGAACGGCAGAATAGACCTGCCGCCGAGAGCCGCAAGCTCATGCAGTAAATTCTCGGCAAAATCAGGCGATGCACCGTTTGGTTGCAGATGATTACCGGCGGATTCAGACGTCTTTTTGTCTTTCACACTGTCTACATGCACTGTTTTACGCTCATCTTCAACCCTTTCAGCACTATCTCTGCTTGTCTTTTTCTCAGTATTTTCAATAAGTGAAACAACACCGAATTTTTCAAGCTTTGAAAGCCTGGCGTTCAAATCGTCATAATCTCCGCCGAGATTTGGATTAGTAAGCCTTATCAGCGTGAGCTCAGCCATAATATGCTTGTCTTTGTATCTTGAAACTTCATAGATACCGTTTTGAAGCAAGGATACACAGCGCACTATCTCTGCAAGCTCAAACCTATCGGCAAGTGAAGAAATTTCGTCGAGCCGCTGAGTATCGACAGACAGAAACGTACCGGCGTCCTTTACAAGCTTTACGATTATCATATCTCTAAAGCAGGAACACAGCTCCGAAAACAAAGCCACTGCATCCTTGGAATTTCTTCTGCACCGCGAATAGAATTCAAGCACAGCCGCCGTATCATTATCGCGACGTTTGCTTCCAACATTCACCGGATTCAGCAGGTAATTGATTTGGCGGTACGAGTGGGAAGAAAAGTAGCGATTTCCGGCCGAAGCATGATCAATGTTACCACCACGGCCATGGAATTAGGCTATTTGAAGGTGCCGGAAGGCTTGATTGTAGATATCGACTGCATCAACCGGTACCCAGCAGAAAAACTCATCCTGCTTACCACCGGAAGTCAGGGAGAGCCCATGAGCGCCTTATACCGTATGGCCATGAGCGACCACCGAAAGGTGGAGGTAACCGCCAATGATTTCATTATCATCTCCGCTACTCCCATTCCAGGAAATGAAAAGCTGGTCTCCAGGGTGGTCAACGAATTGATGAAGCAGGGCGCCGAAGTGGTGTATGAGGCCATGTATGAGGTTCATGTTTCTGGTCACGCCTGCCGTGACGAGCTGCGCACTATGTTGGGATTAACCCGCCCCAGTTATTTCATCCCAGTGCATGGCGAATATAAACATTTGAAAAAACACGCCCAGCTTGCGTTGGACATGGGAATTGATCCCAGCCATGTTATCATTCCGGATATTGGGAAGGTGCTTGAATTTGACGGGAAAGGCGGCTGCAGCATGAACGCCGCCGTTCCTGCCGGCCAGGTGCTGGTAGATGGCCTGGGAGTGGGTGATGTGGGTTCCATCGTGCTACGCGACCGCAAACACCTGGCTCAGGATGGTCTTATTATCGTTGTTATGACAATGAACAGCGATACCGGTACGGTGGCAGCCGGCCCGGACATTGTATCCCGGGGATTTGTATATGTGAGGGAAGCTGAACAGCTGATGGAAGACTCCCGGACAGTGGTCCGGAGCGCAGTAATGGACTGTGAAGAAAAGGGCATAAAAGAATGGGGCGCTATTAAAACAAGGGTAAAGGAGTCCCTGTCTACCTTCCTGTATCAAAAAACCAAACGCAGCCCCATGATACTTCCTATCATTATGGAAGTATAAACCTGCTTTTGGGGCAGGTTTTTCAGCCAGATTATGAGCGAATGAAGGGCGGTTAGAGAAAATGAGAAGGAAACCTTGGTTACTCCGGCCGGTCTTTTTGGTAGTGCTGCTGTTCTGCTTAGGGGTAACCGCAGTGACGTTTTTCCTAAACCCGGTTGTTTTTTATGTAGAATTTTCTGTTCTGCTGCTGATATTGGCCTATGTATTCTGGCAAAGCCGTGCCACCGCCCGGAATTTGCAGCGGTTGTTGACCCGTATGGCGGAAAGTTTAAGCCCTTCTAATCAGACCGCGTTGACACAGTTTCCTCTGCCAGTGCTGCTTACCAGCGGAGAAGGGGAAATTTTGTGGCATAACGAACGGGTAGAAAAAATGATGACAGCAGACCGCCATCCCTGGATAGGACGACAAATATCTGAATTATTCAGCCGCGCCAACTGGTGGGAAGCCTGTCAACCTGCGGGGATGGATATTATTTGTCCCAATAAGCGGCGGTTTACGGTATTTGGCCTTCGGGGAAACGAGGGCGGCACTTATACTTTTTACTGTGTGGAAAACACAGAACTAAAAACCAAAGCGGAGGAATATGATCTAACCCGTCCTTCTGTGCTTGTAATCGCAATCGATAATTATGACGATTTGATGCAAAGCTACCGGGAAAGTGAAAAAGCCCATCTGCTGGTGCAAATCGACCGGATTTTAGAGGAATTTATCGGCCAAACCAACGGATTCTTGAGAAAAACCGAACGGGACAAATATATCGCTGTTATCGAGGAACGCCACATGAGAAAGATCATGGAGGGCAAATTCTCTGTCCTGGATCGTATCCGCAGCATTGTGGAAACAGGCAAAGTGCCTGCTACCATCTCTATTGGTGTCGGCCGTTCAGGCACCACCTTTGCGGATAATGAGAAACAGGCCTGTCAGGCATTGGATATGTGCCTCGGCAGGGGAGGCGATCAGGCCGCGGACAAAACCGGAGGAGATTATCAGTTCTTAGGCGGGGTAAGCCGCGGCATTGAAAAGAAAACAAAAGTAAAGACTCGTATCGTATCAGCTGCCCTCCACGACTTGATCTTGGCAAGCGATAATGTTATCATTATGGGGCACCGGTTTGGCGACCTGGATTCTGCCGGTTCTTCTGTGGGATTGGTTCGCTGTTGCCGAGAGCTAGGAAAGCCAGCGATCATTGCCACTGACCTCACCAAAAATCTCGCCATTCCTTTAATCCAACGGCTTACAGACCATGGCTTTGGCGGCTATTTTGAGCACCCAGATCAACTATTGGCTGGCATTACCAGAAAAACTTTACTCATTGTAGTGGACACTCATATTGCGAAAATGCTGGAATCGGAGGAGTTGTATCGAAGATGCCCCACGGTAGCGGTTATTGACCATCACCGGAAGATGGTGGGACATATTGACAACGCCGTGATCTTCTATCACGAGCCCTATGCCTCTTCCGCCTCAGAGATGGTGGCTGAGTTGGTGCAGTATCTGTCGGAACAGACGCTGTTAGGCCGTTATGAAGCGGAAGCGTTACTTGCAGGTATTATGTTGGACACCAAAAATTTTGTACTCAAAACTGGGGTCCGGACCTTCGAGGCCGCTGCTTATCTGCGGCGGTTGGGAGCAGATACCGTGGAGGTAAAAAAACTATTTGCAAATTCCATGGATTCCTATCAGAAACGGGCGCAGCTGGTGGCCTCTGCCCAAATTCACCATAGGTGCGCAGTAGCCGCTTCGCCTTATTTGGGCGACGATACCCGTTTGATTGCACCTCAGGCGGCGGACGAAATGCTTGGCATTGTAGACGTGGACGCCTCCTTCGTGTTGTACGAAACTCCCGAGGGCGGGGTATCCATCAGCGCCCGTTCTATGGGCGCATTTAACGTACAGGTTATCATGGAACAGCTGGGCGGCGGCGGGCATCTTACAATGGCAGGCGCACAATTGCGTGATATTCCTTTGGAGGATGCAAAAAAGAAACTAGTGCAGGCATTAGAAGCTTATCAGCAGGCCCGCGCCAAAGCATTGCCTGAAGCCCCTGGTCAACAGCCGTAAATCAGAAAGCCAAACCTCGCCCCTTTTCCTTATGGGAATTTGAGTTGGGCGATTCTGTAGAAAAGAGAGGACTTTTTCATGAAGGTAATTTTACAACAGGACTTAAAGGGTACGGGGAAAAAGGGGGAATTGGTCACCGTATCCGACGGATACGCCCGCAACTACCTGTTTCCCCGCAAACTGGCTCTGGAGGCCAACGCTCAAGCCATGGCAGAGTATCAAAATCGGGAAAACGCTAAAAAACATCGGGAAGAAGTGGAGCGTCAAAACGCACTGGATACCGCAGAAAAAATCCAGGGTAAAACAGTCAAAATCTTAGCAAAAGCTGGTGCAGGCGGCCGCTTGTTTGGATCGGTAACCTCTAAAGAAATTGCGGAGGCTGCTTCAAAAGAATTCGGCGTGTCTATTGATAAAAAGAAGGTCTCCCTGGAGTCGGATATCAAGGCTTTTGGTACTTACACAGTAGAGGTAAAGCTGTTAGCCGGGGTAACCGCTAAACTGTACGCAATGGTAACGGAAGAATAGCGGAGAACGGCGTAGGCGGCGAAATCAGGGGCGGGTCCATGCGCGGGATCCGCCCCTTCTCACGGTTTGAATGAAGGACACACCGTCGGCCTCGTTATTGTGACAGAAAAGGACATTTTGATCCACCTTTATCCAGAAACGAGGGATTTTCTTTATGGCTGACAATCTGGACACTCTCACTTTTGGCACGCAGGAGCTTCCTTACAATCTGGAAGCAGAACAGTCCATTCTAGGCGCGGCACTGTTGGATTCCGGCGTAGTAGCCCGCGTACTGGAATACATC
>JAGZAC010000120.1 GCA_018370615.1 Clostridiales bacterium | reverse complement strand
AATTTCCGTCACCTTGCCCGTACGGTACAGTATGTTCCGGTACGCCGCATATTTGAGGCAATCGTTTTCTGCAAAATCTGCGCTGGTATATGCACGCATCGCATCCGCAGCACCGCGCAGCATATCGTCTGTGTTGATGCCGCAGACGGCGATAGGCAGAAGCCCTACCGCAGTGAGCACAGAGTATCTTCCGCCGATATCGTCCGGAATCACAAAGGTTTCATATCCCTTGCTGTCGGAAAATTCCTTCAGCTTTCCCCGTTTCTTGTCTGTGGTGACAAAGATGCGCTCTCTGGCACCCTTCTCACCGTATTTCTTTTCCAAAAGCTCCCGGAAAATCCGGAATGCCACTGCGGGCTCTGTAGTGGTTCCAGATTTGGACACAACATTTACGCAGATGTCCTTTCCTTCGCAAAGGCGCAGCACATCTGCAAGCGCCGATGCTGAAATACTGTTGCCGGCAAAATAAATTTCCGGCCCGTCCCCATGGAAGCTGTTATAATAATTGCCGCGCACAAATTCAATAGCCGCACGGGCACCCAGATAAGAGCCTCCAATGCCAATCACAATCAGAACATCGCAGCTTTTTCTGATTTTTTCGGCCGCTGCCTGAATCCGTTTATATTCTTCTTTATCATAATCCACGGGACGGCGGATCCATCCCAAAAAGTCAGATCCCAATCCGTTGCCGCGATGCAGTGTTTCCAAAGCCGTCTCCACCTGAGGACGAATGCCTTCCATTTCCTCTGCGGATACATAGCGCCGAATGAATTTATCATTCAGTCGAATAGACATATTTTGCTTCCTCCGTCATCATATACTTCTCTCTATATATATTATACAGTAATTCGACAGAGATTGCAAGATTGTCCGCCTTAAAATTTTAATACAGGCAAAACTTTTTTAACATCTTTAGAAGGATGCCGCCGTATCCAATCTTCTTTACCGTCTCGGCAGCCAGTATATTTGCCTCTCCAAGCTCTTCCCCGTCACAAATATACTGTACCTTTCCAATCACGTCTCCCTCCTTTACAGGGGCATTCACCGATTCCTCCAGCTGTATCTTCACTTCCACGTTTTTCTCTTTTCCCTTGGAAAGAAGCGCAGAAAAGCCCTCCCTGGTGAGGGGAACCGATGATTCTATCCCGCCTAGCACCTTGATTTCTCCAGCGTCTCCACCCTCATCTGTATATACAGCATAATTCGCAAAGCCCCAGTCCAACAGCTGGGTTGCCGCTGCATTGCGGATATCCCTGGTTTCACTGCCCATAATTACGGCAATCAAATGCATTCCGTCTCTGCTAGCTGTAGCGCTGATACAAAATCCCGCCTTGGAGGTAGAGCCCGTTTTCAGTCCTGTAGCGCCGCTGTAAAAACGGATCAAGCGGTTGGTATTGGACAAGCCGAAGGCGCCGTCCCGGATAGTGTCCATCCAAATGGAGCTGTACTGGAGAATCAACGGATGCTTTGTAATCAGTTCCCGGGATACCAGCGCAATGTCCAAAGCGCTGAGGGTATGATTTTCCACATCGTCATCCAAACCGGTCACATTCTCAAAATGGGTGTTCTCCATGCCCAGCTCCGCGGCACGCTCATTCATCCGGTTCACAAAAGCCTCTTCGCTGCCGCTCACCTTCTCCGCCAGCGCCACTGCAGCATCGTTTGCCGAGGAAATCACCACGCTTTTCAAAAGATCTTCCACGGTCATTTCTTCATAGGGCTCCAAATATACCTGGGAACCACCCATAGACGCAGCATATTCGCTGACGCTTACCGTGTCCTGCAGAGACAAATTTCCGCCGTCAATGGCCTCCATAATCAGCAGCAGCGTCATTACCTTCGTTACAGAAGCCGGAGGCAATGCCTCATTTGCATTTTTCGCATACAGCACCGTACCTGTGTGTGCATCCATCAGCACCGCGCTTTTAGCATTCACGTCAAAGGGCTTGATATCCTCCTGGGCCGCCGCGCCGGACGCAATTGTCATAACAGGCAGAATCAGCAGCAGCGCCATCCATACAGAAATCCACTTTTTCATAGAGCCTCCCGATATGTGTAAAAATAAATGTTTTCCTATGAAAGAATATATGCACAGGTGCGTCGGGATTATGCGTCTCGTCCGAAAGGAAGTGAAGAGCGCCCGCCTTGACATTGGAGGGAATTTATAGTATGATTATTAAGCGGTAACAATATCCTTGTTTACACACAGAAAGTATAGCGGCCCTGGGGCGGCGGAATGGAGTTTATGATGACAGATGAAATAAAAGAAATCCTAAAGGATGCGACGGTACAGGGGAAATTTCTAATGTACAAAGAGCGTCCTCTCGTGCGGGAAGGCAACACCATCCTGTATGGCAATATGGATGACGAATATATCCTGCAACTGATTATTATGAATGAAAAGGAAGTGGACGGCAAAAACGTACCGGATAAAATTATTATTCAAATTATGAAGACAGATACCACCCTCTCCGATGGAGACAGGATCGTCAAGCAGGAACTGCGTTCCGGCCTTTACGAAGCTTTTGAACTTGGAATGATCTGGCTGGAACGCCTGATTGGTGAA
This sequence comes from Clostridiales bacterium, assembly GCA_018370615.1. Classification (GTDB taxonomy): domain Bacteria; phylum Bacillota; class Clostridia; order Oscillospirales; family CAG-272; genus Avispirillum. The sequence continues at coordinate 3,359 of JAGZAC010000120.1, read as the reverse complement.
TGAGGGGGCGGCTCCTTTGAAAACAAGCAAATTTTTCTTCCTTTTTTTAGCAGTCACAGTGCTGTTGCTTCCTTCCTGTAAAAAAACTTCTGAACCGGAGGAAACCACGGCCCAGACCACAGAAGAGGTAACAACACAGTTGGAAGAGGATGCAGAACCTGAATATACCCATCCTCTCACCGGTCTTGCCTGTGAGAGAGACTTGTCCGGCGTGCGTCCCATTTCCATCATGATCAACAATATCGAGGCCTCCCTTCCCCAGGAAGGAATTGCACAAGCAGATATCCTGTATGAATGCTTGGCGGAAGGCGGTATTACCCGACTGATGGCAATTATCACCGATTACAGTAATCTTACCAAAATTGGCTCTGTGCGCAGTGCTCGGGACTATTACTTGGACTGGGCCGGCGGGTACGATTGTATCTTCTTCCATGCAGGAGGCAGTGACGACGCCTACAGCACAATAGCTGCAAGAGGTACCGACCATGTGGATGGGGTGCGCGGACCAAGCTATCTGTTTAACGGAACAGGCACTTTTATTCGAGATCCCGAGCGTATCAAAACATACAGTTATGAGCACACGCTGATGGTTCAAAACGGTGCGGGCATCCAGGCGGCTATCGATTACTACGATTATCGAACAGAAGTACAAGAGGCCAATGCTACACCTATGCAGTTTGCTCCTTGGGGAGAGACAGTTGCACTGGAACAGCCGGCAACGGATGTGTCCGTTTCGATGTCAACCATACAAAATGTAAATTATACATACGACGCAGAACAGAATGTATATCTCCGGTTTCAGTATAACGGTATGCCCCATATGGACAATACAACGGGAGAACAGCTTGCCTTTACAAACGTATTGCTGCTGTCTGCAGACTGCGGCAACATTGCAGGCGATGATAGTGGACATATTTGGATGGAAACCACCGGCAGCAATAGCGGCTGGTATCTCACAAACGGCACCTGTGCGCCAATTACTTGGGAAAAAGAATCTTACGACAGTGTTCTGCGGTTTTACTATGCAGACGGCAGCGAAGTGGCGTTCAACCGGGGAAAAACGATGATCAATGTAGTCCCCTCCTACAATATGGACACCATTGCTTTCAATTCATAGGAAAAATAGCGTATAGAAAAACTAAAAAAATCCCTCCGTCGCTCACGCAGACATGCCCCCGGAGATGCTGCGCATCTCCCCACAAGGGAGCCCTACCTCACTTGAAGCCTCCCTTGTGTAAGGGGAGGTGACTTGCCGAAGGCAAGGCGGAGGGGTTGTTGCAGTAAACCAATCCCCCTGTCGGCACAGCCGACATCCCCCTTTACAGAAGGGGGGACTTTAGGGTAAAGCTTCACTGACCGCCCCTTACACATGGGCCTTTTAGGGTAATGCTTCACTGACGGCTCTTTTACACAAGGGAGACCACACGAAACCCACGCCTCCCCTGTGGAGGACTTGCGCAGCAAGTCCCGGGGTGATGGCACGCCGAAAGCGTGACGGAGAGATTGTGAAGAGACAATCCCCCTGGCTTCACTGCGTGAAGCCATCCCCCTTTACACAAGGGGGACTTTAGGATAAAGCTTCACTGACCGCCCCTTTACACAAGGGGGACTTTTTCGTTCTGAAGCCTCCCCTGTGCAAGGGGAGGTGTCAGCGTAGCTGACGGAGGGGTTGTTTGCTATCCTAATTCACCGAATCCTCCTTCAATAAAAAAGAGCGCCGACGCGCTCTTTTTTATCACCTTTCATATATCCATTTCCCTGTCTATCTGAATCCTCATATCACAGCACGTATCGTCCAAGCGGTTGAATCGATGGCATACCCCCACCGCATAAATCCCGTTTTCTCTTGCGCAGGCCAGCGTGGGCGCATAATCCTCAAAAATGACAATCTGCTCCGGCAAATATCCAAAATATCGCATCGGATCCTGCAGTCGCGCCGGCTTTCCGCCATGCTCTCCCGCCACAGATATGTACCGGGACAAACATCCCCCAAAGTCCACCTCCTGCCGAAACCGCGCCAGTACCTCCAGGCGCTGGCTGGTAAGCATAATTTTCTCCTTTTCCGGGAACAGACTGCAAATCTGCCGGTAAAACGGTGCCGTTACGAGATGGACTTCCCTTACAAGACGAAACAAATGCTCAATACGCTTTTGAAAAAATACATCGTCTGCAAAAACAATGCCGTGCGCCTTCTGGAGCAACGCATAAATTTCCGTTTCCGGATGCCCCACATAGCAGGACAAAAATTCCTCTTCCGTCAGCACAAATCCAGGAAAAAGCTCTGCCAGTGTGCGCTGATACGACAGAAAATGTAGCGGCTCCGTATCTGTGATAGTCCCGTCCATATCAAAGATAAAAAGCTCTTTTTCTAATAAAATATCCTTAAGCATTCCGATTCCTTCCCAATTTCGTCAACACCTCCAAGAGAAAACGATAGTTTTTTTCCACAGATGCAACATCCAAACACTCTGCCGGCGTATGAATTCCTGTAATCGCAGGGCCGAAGGAAACAATATCCAGCCCCGGCATTTTGCTTTGCAGCACACCGCATTCCAATCCTGCGTGAATCACCTCTACCCTGGGCACCTCAGAAAACATCTTCTGCCAGGTTTCAACCATTGTCTGCCGCAACTGTGATTCCCCATTATATTCCCAGCCGGGATATGCTCCGTCCCGCTGCTCACTGCCGTCCATAGACGCCAGCAAGCTGCTAATCTGCGCACATACCGCATCCCGCTGCTTTCCAGTCTCACTGCGCACAGAAACGGTGCCGCAGGCGCAGTCCTCGCCTGTTTCCACTGCGGCAAGATTTGCCGAGGTCCCCACAAGGCCCTCTATGTCCGGGTGCATAGACAGCACACCACAGGGTGCCTGCGTCAAAAACCGAAGCAAATGTGCCTGACTCTCGTCAGTAAGGACATCTGTCTCCACTTTGCCCAGCTCCTCTTCCGTCAGCTGCAGGTCTGGCTCCCGGTCCTGATATTCCTTCTGCAGTGCGGCAAAACCGGAAGAAAAATCTCCGTCTCCCAGAATCACCGCCTCGCACCTGGCGGGAATTACATTGTCCTTGTCCCCGCCCTTTACAGACACAAGAGCAAAAGACCCACTGTCCACTGCAGACAAAAGCCTCCCCATCAGCCGCACAGCGTTTCCACCGTTTTTGTGGATCTCCGCCCCGCTGTGTCCTCCCTGTAGTCCATGGAGTATTAGACGCCTTCCCCGACCGCTGCTGTGGTTTCGCCGGAGAGGAATACGATAGCGCACACGCACGCCTCCGCAGCATCCGGCAATAAATACTCCATCCTCATCGCAGTCTAAATTGATCAGATACCGGGCACGACATCCGGACAGATCCAAAT
>JAGZAC010000119.1 GCA_018370615.1 Clostridiales bacterium | reverse complement strand
TGCGATAAATGAAAATTTAGAACAGCAGGCGCATGCTCTGTTCAAGGCGTGGTTTGTGGATTTTGAGCCGTTTGGTGGGATTATGCCCGAAAATTGGAGAATGGGAACATTTTCTGAAATTATTGAATCGACACTTGGTGGGGATTGGGGAAAAGAAGAACCAACAGGTAACTATACAGAACAAGTTTATTGTATTCGTGGTGCCGATATTCCCGAAGTTAAGGCAGGAAATAAAGGTAAAATGCCAACTAGATATATTTTGCCGAAGAATTATAAGTCAAAGAAACTCGTTCCTGATGATATTGTCATTGAAATATCAGGCGGAAGTCCTATACAATCAACAGGACGATCTACTGTCATCCCTCAATCGCTCTTGAATAGATATGATATGGGTATGGTTTGTACTAATTTCTGTCGTGCGATTAAGCCAATACAAGGATATAGTAAATTTATTTATTACTATTGGCAGTATTTGTATGACAGAAAAGTATTTTTCTCTTATGAAAATGGAACTACTGGAATAAAAAATCTTGATATATCAGGATTTATTGAAACAGAGCCTGTTATTATTCCATCTGTTGAGGCATTGGATAAGTTCAATGAATTATCTTCTGTATACTTTCAACAAATTTTTGCAAATGGTTTAGAAAATGAAAAACTTTCTAGTCTGCGTGACACCCTGCTCCCAAAACTGATGAATGGTGAAATAGACGTATCAGAGGTCAAGATTTAGGCTACTTGCAAGCGTAAATTTTCATTTAGCAGTTAAAGAGTACTATAAAAAAGCAGGAAATGCTCAAAATATGATTAAATCTTTATCTGATTAAGTGTTATTAGTCAAAGGAGATGATAAACCATGCCTTACACCGAAGCAAGCTACGAAAATGCTATCATACAGCTTTTAGAAGAAATGGGCTACGCCCACGCATACGGACCGGAAATTGACCGTGATTATAGGACATCGCTGTATATGGACGAGCTTACAGAAGCTCTGTACCGGCTCAATCCTACACTCCCCGATGATGCGATCAGCGAAGCCCTTTACAAGCTGACAAACTTTGAAAACGGCGAGCTTGTGCATAAAAATGCCGTATTTATGGACAAGCGTGCCGGCAAGGGAACGCCGTCTCTTCCGCCGGTAGATGCGGGACAGACGATGCGGGAAATTACCGTCAGCGATCCTGTGCAAAAGGATTATATTGATTTTGCCGGGACCCTGGACGCTTATATTGAACAGAAATGTCCGGGGATATCCGGCAGAGGCGTCAGCATCCGGGCAGATTCCATGGAGAAGCTCTTATGTGTATCTCAGGGGCACGACGCCCATGTGATACTGCCCCGTTGCTATGTTTATCTGCGCCTTACGGCAGACACACCCTCGGGAAATCCGGTGGAGCTGTTTGTACCAGTAGGCGGCTACGGTACCTTTGACACAGTATTTTCCGACCCCGCTCTGTTGTATCCAAAGGTGGACGAACTGTACGAAAAGCTCATGCAGAAGCGGGAGGGCATCTATCCCGAGGCGGGAGAAAAAACCTGTATCATCAGCGGAGAGCTTACCGGTATGCTGGCGCACGAGGCAGTAGGACATACGGTGGAGGCAGACCTGGTGCTGGGCGGCAGCGTAGCGGCCCACAATTTGGGTAAGATGGTGGCAAGTCCCCTGGTGACGATGGTGGACTATGCCCACACCTGTTTGGGCGCCCCCACACCTCTCCCGATTTATGTAGACGACGAGGGCACTCCCGCGAAGGACGCAGTGCTCATCCAGGACGGAATCCTTACCGGGTATATGAACAGTCGGCAGACGGCACAGCATTTCGGCATGGAGCCTTGCGGCAATGCCCGGGCATATCTTTTCTCTGACGAGCCTTTGATTCGTATGCGCAATACGGCGATTGTTCCCGGCACCTCTAAATTGGAAGACATGATCGCCTCGGTAGAAGACGGGTATTATTTTATCGATACCAACAACGGCCAGGCAGACACCACCGGCGAGTTTATGTTTGGAGTCTGCATGGGATATGAAATCAAAAACGGAAAGCTGGGCAGAGCACTGCTGGACACCACCATATCCGGTGTGGCCTTTGAAATGCTGAAAACGGTGGATATGGTGGGAGACACCATCAGCTGGTCTTCCTCCGGTTTCTGTGGGAAAAAGCAGCCTATGCCGGTAGGATTGGGTGGTCCGGCCATCCGCTGCAAAATTACTGTAGGTGGCAGATAAGGAAAGGGGAAGAGACGATGATTGCACTTGATAAGATTACCGAGGAGGTTATAGAAAGGCTGCGGAGTGCCGGGGCGGATAAGGCCTACTGTACGGCAGCTACCAGCGCTACAAGGGAATTTAACGTAGACGGCGGAAAATTTAGCCTGATGCGTACGCTGTTTGACAACTCTCTTTCTCTCACCGGAATTGCAGGCGGAAAAAAAGGTTCCGTTGGAATCAACAAATTTGACGATGCTGCAGTGTCCCAGGCGGTGGCGGACTGTATGGCTTCTGCAAATTCCGCAGAGGCGGACGATGCGTGGGACCTGGCGCCGGAAGGAGAGACGCGCAGCTTCACCCAGGGCGTGCTGGAGGCGGACGTGGACCGGCTTTTTGACCGCACAGCGGAACTGATGGAGCAGATTGGTAAAAAATTTCCGAAGATTTTGGTGGAACAGATGATCGTGTCCCATGTACGCAGCCACAGCGTATGCCGCAACACAAACGGAGCGTTTTACACCAAGGACGCCGGATATTATAACGTAGACTTGATGTTTTCCGGCCATGATGGAGAGGCGGCGTCTTCCTTCTTCGGTACTGGAGTGATTACGGACAATCTGGACCGTCCGTTTATGGAGCTTGGGTCCATTGAAAAGGATCTGGCAGATGTGGAAAAGCAGATTCACACGAAAAATCTGGGAGAGAAATTTACCGGTGTGATGCTGCTGCCCCCCGGTTGTTTGGGCTCCTTTTTGGGGGATATTGCAGACAATTTTGCCTCTGACGGGCCTGTGCTGGAGGGCACCAGCATCTGGCGGGATAAGCTGGGACAGCAGGTGGCGGACCAGCGGATTACCATCTCCTTTGATCCCAGTGCAAAGGAAATCGTATGCGGTCAATCGTACACGGCGGAAGGGTTTCTCGCGGAGGACTTTGATTTTATTCGAGAGGGAAAGCTGGAGAGCTTTCTCACCAGCTTGTATGTATCCAATAAAACGGGGGTCCCCCGGGCGAAAAATTCCAGCGGCAATATGGTAATGCGTCCAGGAGATCGCTCGCTTGAGGAGATCATTGCGTCCATTGACAAGGGCATTTTGGTGGGACGCTTTTCTGGAGGACAGCCCAGCACCAACGGAGATTTTTCCGGAGTGGCAAAGAACAGCTTTCTCATAGAGAACGGAAAAATCACCGATGCGGTGAGCGAAACCATGATTTCCGGCAATCTTGCGGACATGCTGCAGAATGTAGTGGCAATTTCCCGGGAAAGTGTGGCAGATGGGTATACGGTACTGCCCTGGGCGGCTTTTAGTGGAATTACTGTTTCCGGAAAGTAAAGAAAAAAGGGAGGAGAATTCTCCTTCCTTTTTAAAGGCCTCTCCTCTCCACAAGGGGGCTTTTCTAATTCAAACCTCTCTTGCGCAAGGGAAGTTCACAGTACTTGTTCGCCAAACCAAAGCCTCCCCTGTGCAAGGGGAGGTGGCATGGCGCAGCCATGTCGGAGGGGTTGTAAAAATTCTTATAGTCCTAAACTTGCGGCGCCGATGATACCGGCGTCATTTTTCAATTTAGCGATTTTCAGCGTACACTGGGGGGTATCGTCCCGGGTATAGGTTTCGGCAAATACACGCCCATGAAGCAATTCAATAAGAGAATCTCCCTCGTTGGAAATCCCTCCGCCGATGGAGAGTACGTTGGGCTGGAAAATATTGATAATATTTACAAGACCGGTGGCCAGATAGGAGATATATTCATCTACCACTTCGGCACCTACTGCATCTCCGGCCTGCATAGCGCGGAAAGCCGTTCGCCCGGAAATGCGCTCCAGATTCCCGCCGATCATCTCTTCCATGACGGTTTTGCGGCCTGTCTTTCTGCACTCCTCCAGCTTTTCCCGGGTAGTCCGGATCAGTCCGGTAGCGGAAGAATACGTCTCCCAGCAGCCCCGCCGTCCACAGGTGCACTGTCTTCCGTTCTTCACGATAACCATATGTCCCAGCTCTGCTCCAGCATGGTTGAAACCGGTATACACCTGCCCGTCCAAAATGATGCCGCCGCCTACTCCGGTTCCCAGGGTGATCATCACAGAATATTTTGCGCCCTTTGCCGCACCGGCCACAGCTTCTGCTTTGGCTGCGGCGTTGGCATCGTTTGCTATGTATACCCGTCTGTCGTAGCCGAGAAATTCTGTCAGCTTCTTTTCCATGGGATAATTCCGAAAGGGCAGGTTGTTGGCATACAAAATTTCACCAGTATGGCTGTTGGCGGTTCCCGGCGTGGCGATGCCGATGCTGTGGATTTCCTCCAGTGTCAGTCCCGCTTCTTCCGTGATTTTTTTGCACAGAGCGGCGATATCCGCTGTGATTTCATCCGGGCTTCGGTTTGCGTTGGTGGGAGTAGAGGCCTTTTTTATAATGCTGTAGCTTTCATCTACAATTCCTGCGGCAATGTTGGTACCGCCAAGATCAATTCCAATATTATACATAATGAAAATAGCTTCCTTTCCTTGGATGCGTTGCTATTCATAATTATAAAGAGGCACCTTTCTTTTGTCAAGAAGGGCGACGTCGATTTGGCACTCTCTTGTTAATTTAACAAAAAGTTCACATTATATATCCATATTCTTATTGACTTTTCAGGGATATCATGGTAAATTTAAAGCAAGATTTAGCACTCAACAACTCAAAGTGCTAAAAAAGAGGTGAATCTGACGTGAAATCGGAAGATGGAGTCCTCAGCGAAAGAAAAAAGCAGATACTGAAAGCCATCGTAGATGCGCACATAGAAAACGGCGAACCGGTGGGCAGCAAATACCTCACCCAGGGCGGCAGATTTTCTTATTCTTCTGCTACCATCCGCAATGAAATGGCGGAGCTGGAGAGTATGGGGTATCTGGAACAGCCCCACACGTCTGCGGGCCGTGTCCCCAGTGAAGCGGGATACCGGTTTTATGTGGACACACTAGTGGAACGGTACCGCATGACCGCTGAGGAGATTGAAAGTCTTCAGGCAACACTGCGGTCTAAGCAGGCCCAGCTGGACGGAATCCTGGATGCCGCTATGCGGCTTGCAGCCAGTATGACCAACTATACGGCCCTTGCCGTACGGCCGCGGATGTCTTCCATGACAGTACAGAAATACGAGCTGGTCAATATCGACGGCCGGAGTATGGTACTGGTAATGGTAACGGCAGGCGGTGCCGTGCGTACCCAAAATATTGTCAGCCAGCAGCCGGTGCCGGAGGAGGCAATGAAAAGACTGGCAAATCTTATGAATATCCGCCTTACGGGGATTACAGGAGACCAAATGACCCTGCCGCTGCTCATGGAAATCGAATCGGCTATGGGTGAATATGCGTTTCTGGCAGCCCCGGTGGTCCGGTGTGTGTGCCAGACCATCAGCACCGTGTCCGGCGGAGAGGTGAAGGTAGACGGAGTCAATCGGCTCCTGTCCTATCCGGAATTTTACGATATCGGCAAGCTGCGGGAAATGCTGGAGGTGCTGGAACGAAAGGAAGATCTGCTGCAGCTGGTGTCCGGAGAAAATGCGCCTATGATGCTGTCCGGCCAGCAGGAAAGCGGTGTACAGGTATACATTGGAAGTGAAAATCCGGTAGTTACCATGGACAATTCCACTTTGGTATTCAAGCCGGTGCTGAAGGATGGAAAAACGGTAGGTGCACTTGGAGTCATCGGCCCAAAACGAATGAATTACAGACGCGTGATTTCC